>JAVHSE010000064.1:0-1901 GCA_036172015.1 Patescibacteria group bacterium
CCATTAATCCCCCATAAATCATAAATATAATCTCTCAGAGTTACTCTTTTGAGCATATTTTGATTAATTTTTTCATAGTGAATATAGTTTTCTTTGAGATCTGGATAAATATGATTAGCTCATTTTATAATTAATCAACTATCATCTATTCCATAAAATTTATCATGTTTTGATAATAATCTTTCTACATCAATATTCCCTTTCATTCCTTGTCATACACAAACGATATCATAGACATTTGAAGTTTTTTTAAGATTTTCTAAATCCAGACGAATTGCTCTTCCTCTGACCTGATTCACACTCATATAAGCAACAATTCCTGTCAAATCTATCAAAGTATTGAGTTTTGGACAATCCCATCATTCTCATAAAACTCATCTGGTTCCAATAAGTATATTCATTTTTCCATCTGAGAATCTTTTGGTAATCTCAAGTATCGTTTCATTCAAAATTTCTATTTCGCCATTTTCTCAAACTTGAAAATTTCCTTACCCAGAAACAAGGACTGGATTATATTTTTTATATTTTGTTTTTATACTTTCGAGTATAAATTTACAATTCAAAAAATTATTTTCATTTTCGTCTAAAAAGTCAGTAATTATAGCACATCTCAAATCATTTCATAAAGTGTTTATTTCTTCATCAAGAATTTTTTCTACTCAAATTATTTTTGATTTTGAATAAATCAGTTGCATTTCAATTGGAGTTCTAAATCTATAAAAATTAGCTGCTCTCCAAATATATCCTAAATTGTAAAATATTTTTTTTATCTCATCAAAATTTTTATTTGAATTTATTTTTTCGCTACTTACATATTTTCAAACTGTTTTTGCAATATCCTCGAGTTCAACTTTATCTCAGATTTCTTCTCAAAATACAAAATTTGATAAATCTTTCTCTGAATAATTATAGAGATACCTCAGATAATTTAATAATATTTGAGATTTTTCTTTTAATAGTTTTTCATAATTTTCTTCAATATATGTGTAAATTACTTCACAAATTTTTGCATTGTGTTCTTGTAAAAATCATTGAAGTTGTATTTCAAACTTTGCCAAATTTGATTTTAATTCTTCACCTGGTTCAACAAAATATACCAAATCTTGATATGGTGCGAGTTTTGCTGATTTCACAATCGCAGGTTGTGGAACATAAAAATCTACTTCTCATAAAAGATTTGAATAATCATCATCTAAAACAAAAAAATCAGCATTTTCAAATGGTGGAGTTGCTGTTAATCAGACAATAAATCTTTCTCCCAAATAATTCCATAAATAAAAAATAACACTTGACCACCAATTGGTGAGATGATGTGCTTCATCAACAACGATGACTTCGATATTATTATCTTTCAGTAATTGAAAATAATCCTTTACTTTTTGAGTGAGGAGTTTTTCTACATTGGTAATATTTTTTTGTTTTTTTCTATATTTTGCGAGAGTTTTTACAAAATCATCTGGATTTTCATTTTTTAGATTTTCTAAATATATTTCAAAATTTTTATAATCTTTAAACTCTTCTTTTACATCATTAAACCAATTTTCAAGTATTTTTTGCATGATGAGATCATCTCATTCTCCTGATTGAGTCAGAGCCTGATAGGTAATAATATTAATTTTTTTTACTACTGAAACATCAGTAGAAACAAGATCTTCAATATTTTCATTGGCTTCTAAAAATAACTTCTCCAGTTTATCTTTCCATTGATATTGCAAAGTAATATTTGGCACCAAAATAAGTGCATTTCAAGAAATTCTTGAAACCATTTCGAGTCATACAATTGTTTTTCCACTTCATGGTGGAGCTACAATATGTATTTTTTTCTCTCCTGATTTGATTTCACTTTCAAATTTTGCTAAAATATCATTCTGAAAATGATAAAATTCTTTTTTAAATTTCAT
>JAVHSE010000065.1:0-9167 GCA_036172015.1 Patescibacteria group bacterium
ACTAAAAAAGATAGAAATTTAAAACTCTATTTTTTTTAAAATATTTTTTCGTATTTCTGAAGTATCTTCTATTTTTTCATTAAATTCAAGATAATAAAGTTCTTTCAATAAAGCATTATATTTATTTTGAATATTTTTTTCTATTTCAGATAAAGTCATAAAAAATATACTTTTATCTTTTGTTTCTTTATATACCAGCATTTTTATAAAAAGGGAAACTTCTCTATAAAATATATTTCTAGGAATACTTTCTCTATTTTCTCGTAAATAAGCGAATCTTTTTTTTAGACTCTCATCTCAGATAGTTTCAATTTTTTTAGACATATGATATTGAAATCAAAAAAAATATTCCACGAGCAAATAAAAGCAGATTAAAAATACAATTCAAAAAACTATACATGTATATTCTGTTGAATATAGAAATCAAAAAGTAATCATTTTTATATCATAAATATCCCTCATAATTATCTTGATTTAAAAAATTTTAATAAACTAACTAAAATATTGGTCGTATTATCAATACATAAATAACTTATTTTATAGGTGTGTAATTTCTTTTTCCATTCATTTATTTGAAAAAGTCTCAATTCTTTATATTTGAGTACTTTGGTTGTATTTCTAAGATTGATGAAAAAAGTGGTCCAATTATTTTTGAATCTTAAAATAGAACTGTCGTCTATTAAATTATTTTCAATAGAATCAAAAATATTTATATATACAAAATCATGTTTGACTGAGAGAATTTTTAAATTTCCATCTGATATTTCATTGGTTTTATCAGTGAGTAAAAACACTAAATTGTTTTTAACTGGTAAATTATTAAAAAAAATTATCATACTATTTACATTAAATTTTTCAATGGGTTTTATTTTTTTTGATTCTATAATTTCTAATATTGTATGAATTGTTTTCATTCATTTTCAAATTTTGACAAATTCATATCAAGAATCATTAAATATCAGTGCTCCAATTTTATCATTACTTTTTATAGCTGAAAGTGATAAAATATAAAAAATTTCTTTAAGAGTATCACATTTGGTTGTTTCTTCTCAAAAATTCATACTTTCACTCATATCAAGAAAAAAAAATACACTTAATTCTCTTTCTTCTTGAAACCTTTTGATAAGTAATTTTCACTCTTTTGCAGAGATAAGAAAATCAATATATTTACTATCATCCCCATCAGTATAGAATCTATAATCACTAAATTCAAGTCATTTTCATTTAAAAGCTGTTTTATAATTCCCAACAAATAAACTATCAACGAGTCGATTTATTTTGAGATGAAGTTTTTTTGAGTCTTGCATAATTAATTTTGATGATGATTTATTTCTATAAATAATGAGAATAGTCAAGTCTCATATTTTTAAAACACACAGAGAATACACAAAAATAATGAAAAATCAAAGATTAATATTTGATTCATGAAATATTATATTTTTTATTCATCATTAAAATTTGATTTTTTGACTCTTTTTTGTTATACTGAGATAAATTATTAATAATGGTAAAATATGGATGATATAATACAAAAATATAAAAAAGAAAAAACAAGAAAAAACTTGAATATAATTATAACAAGTTTAGCTCTTGCTTTGGGTTTAAATATATTTTTATGATCAACAGAAAGTTGAAAATATATACAAACAAGTGTCATAAATAGTCAAGTATGAACCGTAGAAAAATCAGATCTTTATTTTGAAAATGTAAAAAATTCTTGAAATATACAAATAAATTTACAATCATCAAAAGAAATACATCTCGTAAAAAGTATGTCTTTTTCTTTGGTATATAATAAAAATAATGTGATTATAAAAGATAAAAAAGTAAATTTTGATGGATGAGAACTCGTAAATGTTATTGATAGTAATGGATATAATACAGTTATCATCAATTTTAAAAATCCCATGAATATAAAAACAAATGAAACGATACTGCAAATAGTATTAGAAAAAAAGGTAACTCAAAAAGAAAATATCAATATACTCAATGCAAATATTACTGATAATCAAAATAATATATTTATGTTATCCACTTCTGGAAAAGAATTTTAATTTGCAAATAGATTACAAAAAAATAAACTTACCACATAAGTTTATTTTTTTGTTTTTAAAAATGTACCGGAAAAGATTTCTGATAGTATGTATTTGAATATATGGATTCTATTTTTTTCTTCCTTATTTTTTCAAAATAGAAATAAAACAAATTCCTATTTCCCATGTTATTTATGATGAAAACCATATTGAAATTTGAGAAATAATTTCAGAAAAAAAATACAGACATAGAGAAAAAAACATAACTGAATTTCCAGATTTTTTAAAAAAATCTCTTCTTTCTATTGAGGATAGAAGATTTTATTATCATTCTTGAATTGATTTTATTTGAATTATACGAGCTTTTAAAAATAATATTATTTGATGAAATAGGGAGTGAGCCTCAACAATTGAAACTCAAATTATTAGAAATAACTATTGGCTTCATAGTAAAAGAACTTTTTGAATAAAAATAAAAGAATTTTTATTTGCTTTATGATTGAATAAAGAATATTCAAAAAATCAGATTTTTGAAATATATCTCAATACTATCAATTTTTGATATCTCAATTATGGCTTTGAAAGTGCTTCTCTGTTTTATTATAATAAAAGTCTCACTAATCTTACCAAAGCAGAAATGATTTGACTGATTACGATTATAAAAAATCCAACCAAATATAACCCAATTGATCATATTTGAAATTTTAATAAACGATTTCAAAATCTTGTAAGTTATTTAAAAACAAAAAAGATTATTTCAAAAAATGAAACGACTGAAATATTGTGAGAAAAACTTACTTTTCAAAAATGAAAACTTGATCTTCTCCCTTATGTTGTTGATTTTTTAAAATCCTCAATCTTCACTTCTTCCAGAGATAAAAATGAGAATATTATAACAACTATAGACTATAATCTCAGCAAAAAAATTGATGAATTATCCAAAAATAGTATAAAAAGTCTTGCTTGGAAAAATGTATGAGATTATTCTATCATAATTATTGACAAAAAAACGATGGATCTCAAAGTAATGATCGGTTGAAATAATTATTACACCAAAGAATGACAAGTAAATTCAAGTCTCGCATTAAGACAACCAGGAAGTACTCTTAAGCCATTTTTATATGCTCTTGCTTTTCAAAATTTTAAAAAAACTCCTTCATCAACTATTCTTGATTTACCAGTCAGTTATCCAACTGCTGATGGAAATATCTATGAACCAAAAAATTATTCTCTTGGTTATGCTGGAGAAATAAATTTTGCTCAAGCACTTTCTCAAAGTATCAATATTCCTGCTGTAAAAATTTTGCACGAAATAGGAATAGCTGCATTTATGGGATTTTTAAGAAATGTATGAATCACAAGTTTAAATAAATCATCTGATTTTTATGGATTGTCTCTTGCTTTATGAAGCTGAGAAATCAGTTTATATGAACTTGCAAGAGCCTATTCTCTTTTTTCTTCGAAATGAAACTATTGTGAAATAAATATTATAAAAAATTCTCAACAAAGATGTACAAAAATAATGGATGAATCGTACACAAATATGGTTGAAGAAATACTTACCAATAGATATTTTAAACTTGCTTGATTTCCTATCAATTCAAATCTTGATTTTTCAGATAGAGAAGTGTTTGTAAAAACTGGTACTTCGAGAAATTTTAAAGACAATTGGAGTATTTGATATACGACTGATTATATTATTTGAGTTTGGGTTGGAAACAAAGATGGAAGCGAGATGTTATGAGTTTCTGGAGCAAGTGGAGCTGGAGATATTTTTAAAAAGATCGTCTATATACTTGATAATAAAGAAAGGATCTCAAATATTATTTCACTTGATACAGAAAAAAAAGATTATATAAAAATCACTTCCCCTCTTGATAAAAGTGTCTATAAAATAAATTCATCTCTACCAATTGATACACAAAAAATAAAACTCAATTTTCATTCAAATATAGATTATGATAGAAGTATTTGGTATATTGATAATAAAGTTTTTGAGTGAGAGTTTTTGAGTATCTCAGATATTTGAAAAAATATAAAAGTAAAAGTTGAGGTTTATAAAGATGGAAAAAATATGTGAAGTGATGAAATTAAAATTGAAGTAAACAAGTAAAAAATGAAAACTTTATTCACAAAATGAGTGTTATATCTTGTCATATATATAAATTCACTTTGAATTCAGGTAAAAAGATATTATAATAATTAATATTATTAATGAATACCAAAAATATGAATTATAAAAAATCAGCATTTCTTATGGGGACTCAAATAGAAATAAATATTTGTAGTGATAAAAATCCTCTTGTAGATATATATGAAGCATTTTGACTCATATATTCTTATGAAATAGAGTTTTCTCGTTTTTTATCAACTTCTTCTTTGAGTCTTTTAAATCAAAATAAAATTTTGGAAGTGAGTGATAGATTTTTAGATGTTTTACAAATATCAAAAAAAATATATACCGAAACTGCTTGATCTTTTAATCCTTTAATAAATATATCAAATATTTGATATTCTGAAACTTTTGATAATAATCATTTTATAAAAACAGTATCTGGAGATAATCTTGATATTAATAAAATTATGATTAAGGGGAATAATATTACTCTTTTACCAAATCAAAATATAGATTTTTGATGAATAGTAAAATGATATTGTGTTGATAAAATTGCTGATTTTTTGATTTCAAAATGATACCGTGATTTTATTGTAAATGCAGGATGAGATATTTATATTTCTTGAACAAACAATGGGAAAAAATGGGTCATTTGAATTGATAATCCGTTTATAGAAGATCAAATATTTGCTTCTATAGAATTAGAAAATATGTCAATATCAACTTCCGGAAGTTATAAAAGAAATTGGAAAATTGAAAATAATTCATATCATCATATTGTAAATCCACTCAATGGTTGAATATGTGAAACAGAAATTATTAGTATCAGTCTTATTGCACCAAAAACATATATTACTGATACTTATGCAACGGCTTGTTTTAATATGTGAGTGAAAAAATCCCTTGCATTTTTAGAAGCTCATAATATTGATTCTGTAATTATTAGTTCAGATCATAATGTATATACGAGTCAATGAATGAAAAAATACAATTTTACTCCTTTTTTATAAAATATGAAAATATTACTCATAGAAGATAATAAAGATATTTCAGATGCTATTAAAAATATTTTAACTCTCGATTGATTTCAAATCACTCAAGTTTTTGATGGAAAGCAAGGATTGCAAATCGGACAAATATATGATTTTGATTGCATCGTTCTTGATCTCAATCTTCCAAGTCTTGATGGAATCAGTGTGTGTAAAAAATTGAGAGAAACAAAAAATACTCCTCTTATTATGATCACAGCAAAATGAGATGATGATGATAAAATTCTTGGTCTTGAATCGGGAGCTGATGATTATATCGTCAAACCTTTTAAGATCAAAGAACTCGAAATAAGAATTCAATGACTCTTAAAAAGATCATGAATTACTGATACTATTATTATAGAAAATATAGAAATAGATTTAAAATCAAAAACGGTAAAAAAAGATGGAGAAAAAGTAAATTTAAAATTAAAAGAATTCCAACTTTTAGAATATATTCTCAAACATAAAACCGTTTCAAGAACAGATATTATTGATTATTTATGGTGAAGCGATGATGTGTTTTTTTGAGATAATAATTTAGATGTCTATATTTCGTCTTTGAGACGAAAACTCAATAAAGATATTATTACTACTATTAAATGATACGGATATTCTATAAAACAAATTTCATGAAATCAATAACAACGGGAACAAAAATTTCTTTCTTATTTGCTTTGTTTAGTTTTTGAATTAGCTTTTTTTTACTGGCTTTTATCAATATATATAGTACTCTCAATTGGTATCAATGAGAAAAAAATGAAATTGTATCGAAGCTCAATCAACAAGTCAAAGAAATTTCAGAAGAAAAAAGTTTTCAAGAACAAAAACAAAAATTGATTGATGAATTAGCAGAAAAATGATGATTTATATGAATAAATAATGATTATAAACATATTATATATGATATATATGAAAAAAATGGACTCCAATATTTTTTATTTTATATACAAACACCATTTTGAAATATTACTCTCCTCTATAATGGAACTTCTTATATTCAAAATCAAATTCATCTCATATATATATCATTCATTGGACTCATTATTTTTAGTATTTGATCTTTTTTTCTTGCAAAAATATTGTTTATTCGATTTGCTTTGAAAAATATATTTTTGATGAGTAAAACATTACAAAATATTGATTTTGAAAATATTCAACCTTTGGATGTCATGGTTCCAAAAGATGATGAGATTTATAGTATTATTGAAAATATTAATCGATTTTTAACACTTATTGATCAAAACACACAAAATTTAAAAAGTTTTAATTCTCAGGTTTCTCATGAATTTAAAACTCCACTTATGGTTATTTCAACTCAAATCGAATATGCTCAAATAACTCATAAATATGAAGAAAGTTTTGTAAAAATAGAAAAACAAATCAATATACTCAATGAATTACTCGAAACTTTTTTACTTATTTCTAAAGTGCAAAACAATAATATGATATGATCTCCTGAGAAAGTAAATCTTACTCAGATTATAAAATATCTCACAACTCAATTTCAAAATATATATAAAGAAAAAGAAATTTTTATTCACTTCGACTCGAAAAAAAATATTTTTGTATATACCGATATAAACCTTCTTTCACTTGTAATGAAAAATATCATCGAAAATGCTTTTAAATATACTCAAAAAAAAGGACAAATAGATATATCAATCACGGAAACAAGTATTATTATTCAAGATAATGGAATAGGAATGACAAAAGAAACATTAGCAAATATTTTTAATAATTTTTATCGAGAATCAAATGATGAAAAGTGATATTGAATATGACTGAATATAGTCAAAAAAATTATTGATATTTTGAATTATACGATCACTATAAAAAGTGAAAAATGAGTTGGAAGTGAATTTATAATAAATTTTAATAAATAAAACATATGCAAAATAAAACAATATTAGATGAATCTTTTAGATTTAAATTTTTTAGAGAATTTACGACTCACACGGCATTTTTAGCATTTCCTTTAATATCAGAAATTGTTTCTTCTGGAATTTTTAAATTAATATCACCAATACATTTGTTTTTATTTATTTGATTATTTATTCAAACATATTTTATAGTTACGATAAAACAAATATCACTTTTTAAAATATTTTTTTTACATTCTTGGGTACCTCTTGTATATTTATTATTTGAATATTTAAGCTGATGAAATATTTTTACAGATAAAATTTATGTATTATACTTTATATTTATTTTACTCAATACTCTTTTTAGAGAATTAGAATTTTATCTTAAAGATCAAAAAAATAATTTTAATTTATATATACGACCAATAGATATTTCTATAAAATTACTTATTATTCCTATTTTTTATTTTTTACTTGAATTAACTAACAAACCAAATTTAGAATTTTTTTCATTTTATTTTTCTGGAAATTCACCAACACATGGATTTTTGTTTTTTATATTTATTTATTTAGCATTTATATTTTCTATCGATATTTACCTCTCTGAAAAAAGAAAAAAAGTGCTTGATAATTTACTTTGAATTTTGCATAAATATTCAAGTTATATCGTTGATAGTAATGATTTAGAGGAAAGTATAAAAAATGGGAAAATAAATATGAGTTCTAAAAAAATGTATAAAACCGTTGTATTTATGGATATTCGATGATTTACACACTGGTCAGAAAACAATAAACCAGAAGAAGTCATTAATTTACTCAATTGATTTTATAGAGTAGCTGAAGAAATGATTTTACATTATAAATCTGGAAAAATAAACAAATATGTAGCTGATGAAATAGTTTTTGTATTTGATGATTTAGATGATGCTATAGATTTTTCTTTGGAATTAAAAGAAAAAGAAATCGAATACCTTAAAAAATTTGATTTAAAAATTTGATTTTGAATCAATGCTTGAGTTTTGATTTATGGATGGATCGGGTGAGATTTTAAAAAAGAACAAACGGTTATTTGAGATGTGGTAAATGTTGCTGCTCGACTTGAGTGATGAGTAAATCAAATAAAAATACCAAAATCAATTGCACCAAATCGGTATCACACCAATGATTTATGACCTATAAATTTGAAATGAAAATCAAGTACTATGGAAGTGGTTGAAATAATTTCTAAAAAATAAATATGAGCAATATAATTATTTTTTGTTGACCACCATGTAGTGGGAAAACTTCTTCTTTGAGTGAGTATTTTGATTATCAAATAGTAAGCAGTGACGATGAAATAAAAAAAATAGATCAAAATTTTTCTCAAAATGAATTGAATTCTCTCTGAGTACAAAATTCTTTAGAAAAAATTCAAATATTCATTCAAAAGTGAATATCAAATATTATTTATGATTCAACAAATCTCACAGTATTGAGAAGAAAAAATATCTTTTTAAACATACATACTTCTTTTACGGCTGTAAATTTTATAGTTGATTTTAATACACTTTATAATAATTGGAAAAAAAGAGGACAAGATATTGAAATTGAAAATTTATTTTATCTTCATTGTATTTTTCAAAAAGCTACCAAAAAAGAATGATTTTATTCTGTTATAAATAAAAGACAATCGTCTTCTTCTGATTATCCAGAATTATTATGATTTTTGAAAACTTGAGTACTTCATTTAGATCTGATTTTGAAAGAAAATAAAGATTTAAAATTTTTGTATGATTTTTGGAAACAAGGAAAAAAAGATTTTTTTGAAGAATATTTTCAAAAATTAAAATATCTTGATGAATTAAGTTTAAATGATAAATTTGCTCTTTTATATAGTGATATAAAATATTTTTATCATGATTTTATTTCTACACTTCACCTTACATATATGGTTTCATATGATGATTTTATAGATGGTTTTGTGGAAAATATATGAAAAAATAAAATCAAAAAAATGTGATTAAATAAGCAAAAAGTTGAGAGTTCATTGAAAAAATTAATAAAAATATTTTAAATTCATCTTCAGTTCAGGTCATATCTTTATACTCTGAATAATTCTTACTCAAAATTTATTTTGAAGAAGTAT
>JAVHSE010000066.1:0-2886 GCA_036172015.1 Patescibacteria group bacterium
ATTAAAAATACTTCCCTTAGACTTAAGGGAAGCTGTCTGAAAGACTGGTAGGTTATTTAAATATGTTTTATAACATACGGAATAATTTTTTCTAAAGTATCAAATCATTGAGGTAAATCATCGAGTAAGTCTTCAATTTTTTTAGAATTATATCACATAAAAGTTAATGAATGTAATATTTCACTTCTTAAATCTGATTTTATATCAGATTTTTTTGTGAGTTTTTCTATTCATGATGGAATCATATAATTTTTTATGATATCTTTATCGCTTAATTCAAGTACTATTTTTTCAGCCATTTTTTTTCCAACTCATTTTGCACTTTCGATCATTTTTTTATCATCTTCTAAAATAGCTTTTTTTAGTCTATTACTTCAAAGTGATAGTATCGCTTGAGCAACACGACCTCATACTCAAGATATTTTTATCAGTTCTTTAAAAAGCACTCTATCTTCAAAATTTAAAAAACCAAAAAGATTTTGTCCGTTTTCTGTAATATTATGAAAAACATACAATTCTATATTTTCTTTGTTGTGAACATGACTATAAATGAGTTCGTTGATAATTATTTCATATCAAACTCAACTTTCTGTGAGTATTATAATGGAAGACAGATCAATATTTTGAATCCTTCATTTGATGTAAGAGATCATATTTTGAAAATAAAAAAATATATAAAAAGATATTAATAAAATTGATGAAAAAATCAAAAAGTTTGTTTTTTTTCATATTTTCATATAATGCTGTTGTTTTTAAAATTAAAATAATGTGATATATGATTGATGCTATAATAAAAGGTATTTTTTGAGATCCGGATAAAAAAAAGATTGCTTACTATACTTCTTTAGTGGAAAAGATAAAAAAGCAAGAAGAAGAATATAAAAATTTGACATTGCAAGAAGTACAAGCAAATACTATCGAATTTAAAAAAAGATTTGAATGACTTGATTTTAAAAATCCTGAGGAAAGTATAAAAATAAAAGAAATTTTAAAAGAACTGATTGTTCCTGCATTTGCAAATTTAAAGCAAGCAACAAAATTAATAAATTGACAAGAATTTGAACTTCCTTCTGGAAAAAAAATAGTTTGGAATATGATTCCTTATGATGTTCAATTAATTGGAGGAATGGCTATTCATGATGGACAAATTGCTGAAATGAAAACTTGAGAATGAAAAACACTCGTAGCGACACTCCCAGCTTATTTGAATGCACTGACTGGAAATCCAATTCATATCGTTACGGTAAATGATTATTTAGCTCAAAGAGATTCTGAGGAAATGTGAGTTTTATATTCAGTATTAGGATTAACGGTTTGAGTAATCGTGCATAATCAAAATCAAAAAGAAAAACATGAACATTATCACTCTGATATAGTATATGCAACAAATAATGAAATGGGATTTGATTATTTGAGAGATAATATGGTAGTGAGAAATGAAGATAAAGTTATGAGTAAGCCATTTTTTGCTATTATAGATGAAGTTGATTCTATTTTAATAGATGAAGCGAGAACTCCACTGATTATTTCTATGCCAGATGATGAACCAACGAGTAAATATATGCAATTTGCTATTTTAAGTAAAGAATTGCAAGCATGACAGGATTATAAAATAGATGAAAAACAAAAAACAGCAACTTTAACAGAGGTTGGAATTACAAAAATAGAAAAAATATTAAAAGTTGAAAATATATACATATCAGATCACTATAATGACCTCCATCATATAGAAAATGCTTTAAAAGCTATGGCAGTTTACAAAAAAGATATTGATTATCTTATTTCTAATGATGGAGAGATATTAATTATTGATGAACATACTGGAAGAGTTCTTTCTGGAAGAAGATATAGTGAATGACTTCATCAAGCTATTGAAGCAAAAGAGTGAGTCGAAATCAAAAGAGAATCAAAAACTTTAGCAAGTATTACTTTTCAAAACTATTTTAGAATGTATTGGAAACTTTCTGGAATGACAGGAACAGCAAAAACTGAAGAAGAAGAATTTTATAAAGTATATGCTCTTGAAACACTCGTAATTCCTACGAATAAACCAATTATTAGAGAAGATAGACCAGATTTACTTTTCAAAAATGAAAGTGGAAAATTTGATTATACAATAAAATTGATAAAAGAACTTCATGCAAAATGACAGCCAATTTTAGTTGGGACTATTTCAGTAGCAAAATCAGAATATTTGAGTGAAAGATTAAAAGAGGTATCAATACCTCATAATGTTTTGAATGCAAAACAAAATGAAAGAGAAGCAGAAATTGTATCGAGTGCTGGGCAATATTGAGCCGTAACCATAGCAACAAATATGGCTGGAAGAGGAACGGATATTAAATTGTGAGAATGAGTGGTAGCGCTTTGAGGACTTATTATTCTTGGAACAGAAAAACATGAAACGAGAAGAATAGATAATCAACTCAGATGAAGAGCTGGAAGACAGTGAGATCCATGAATGACTCAATATCTTATATCCCCAAATGATGAAATTATGAGAATATTTGGTGGAGATAAATTATTTTGAATATTTAACTCTCCGATGTTTGCATCACTTCCAGATGATGAACCGTTAAGTTCGAGTAATATGCTGACTTCAAAAGTAACTTCAGTACAAAAACAAGTCGAATGATATCATTTTGATTCAAGAAAACATGTTTTAGAATATGATGATGTGATGAATAAGCATAGAGAAATTATTTATGGGAAAAGAAATAAAATATTAATATGTGAAAATATTGATATAGATTTGAAACATATGGTTACCAATCAAATAGAGAAGCTTATTTCTGCTTTGGTCGAGAAAAATACTTCCAAAGAAAATATTATAAAAAATGTAAATGAATTTTTATGAATTGAATTATTAACTCATTTAGATATAGA
>JAVHSE010000066.1:2986-32006 GCA_036172015.1 Patescibacteria group bacterium
TAAAAAATGTAAATGAATTTTTATGAATTGAATTATTAACTCATTTAGATATAGAAGAAAAAAATGTTTATAAAGAATATATTTGAAATATTGCTTTAGAAAAAATAGATATGATAAAATCTCTCTTTCATAATGAAGATGATTTTTATGAAATAGAGAGAAAAATAGTGTTACAATCAATAGATGAACTTTGGATGAGGCATATTGATAGTATGAGTAAATTAAGAGAAACGGTTGCTTTTGAATGATATGCTCAAAGAAATCCACTTATCGTATATAAAGAAAAAGCTTTTGAAAAATTTGATGAACTTATTTGAGAAATTGAATATAAAACTACGAAATCAATTTTTACTGTTCAGGCAAATATTGAAATTAAACAAATGGAACTCAATGAAAAAAACTTTATCGTGACAAATAATGAAGAAAGCTTGAATATTAGTCAAAATAATAATTCAAATCCACTTTTTGCTCAACCACAAAAACAGATACCAAATTGAAATTCTCAAAACAAACAAAGACTGAGAGTATAAATATAAAAATCCTGAAAAATATTTTTCAGGATTTTTATATGTGTATAACACCATTTGTTTTTTATAAAGTCAATCTAAAAATTTGCAAAAATAATGTATATTATGATATAATACAAAAGATTTTACCATATTAATATATGAAATTATGACAAAAATTAAAGAAAATAATACAACTGAAATAGATTTAAATACCCTTTCTACTTTTTTAACAGACTGAGATATTCGACCAGAAGAATTAAAAAAAATAGATGAAGAAAAAAAATGAGAAATACAAAAAAATGATGAGCAAAAAGATACATGACTCATTTTTGATATAAATATTAATAGTATTGATGATATAATAGATATTTTGATCAAAAATAAATATGATTTTTCAATGATAGAACCAAATTCAGAATATATAAAAATAATCTTTAAAAAAGATCAAATTATTAAAGAAATAAAAAATATTAAATTTCATATTTATTCAAAAATATTAATCCAAGCAAAAAAAATATCTGGATTACACTTAGATGAGACGAGTATAGAACAAAAATGAGTAGGAGAATATACTTTTAACAATACTGTTTTAGAAATTTTATCAAGAACCGTTCCTGAAAACTTTTGAGAGGTATTGTATATTAAAATAAAAGAAACAGAAAAACTTTTACAAAAAAATAAAATAGTCAAAAAAACACTTTCTGCTGGGACTATTTTTTGATTTTTAGGAGCTATTTTTGTTATCGTGATGATACTTTGAGCTGCTTTTTTAACATTTGTTGTATTTAATGCAAAAACTCCGAGTGATGTAAGTTTTTTTGCTAATTTATGAATTAATCTCAATGATGTCAATAGTTTTTTATTTAAAATGACAAAAACTATTTTCTCTATCGTTGTTTTTATAGAAACAATCATACTTATTATATTTTTATTTAAAGCAATTCTTACAAAAAAAGCATTCAAGAGAAAAAAAATTATACTATTTATAGTAGCATCTCTGGTTATGATTTTATCTTTTTCAACTGGTACTTTATGGATTACTGTTGATAAAAAAATTAGTACTTTACCAAATTGGGAAGAAATGTCGTATGGAAATATTCAAATTTTTGATAATGATCTATTAAAAAGTTCAAATTTTGGGAAACCAAATGCCCTTATTTCTGATTATTCAAATATTATCGGACCAATAGATTTAAAGTTTGATTTAAATTTTTTACAAAAAAATGAACTTTCGAAATGATTTCAGATCCAAAAATATATTTGGGATTTCTGAGATGGAAAGACTATTGAATCTCAAAATCCAGAAATAATACAAAATTTTGATAAAAAATGAAACTTTCAAGTAAAACTTATTTTGGAATGAATTGATAAAAGATTTCCAAATAAAATAAGTCAAAAAACAGTATCAGATATACCAAATATATCAATACCTTATATAGTTAAAATTACTCAAAATAAAACCAATAATGGTGGAACAATGATTAATTTTGATGCCAGTGAACTCAAGACACTTTGAGAAATAGAGTGGTATTTTAAAGAGGATTTAGAAAAACCAGCTTTTGTAGGGGCTTATTTTCAACCAAGTAAAATATATTTTGAAGAAGAATCTATCGGAATGATGATAAAAAATCAATCAGTAAAAACAAAATCTATTAATAGAATATTTATCGTATCTTGACAAAAATCTACTATTAATGGAGAAATGAAATATGAAGCTTCTATTGACAATGATTTAGAATATAAGTTTAAAATGACGAAACTAGAAAATACATCAGGAGCTTGATTTATTAAAAATTTTAAATGGATATTTGAAAATAAAGAAATTACCAAAGAAGCTGATATACTGAATTTAGAGGCATCATCAGAAGTAAATTTTACTTTTAGTAATTACGGAAAACAAAGTTTGAAAATTATTATTACTAATACAGCAGGTCAATCTACTGAGATAATAAAAGAAATTGATGTACCGAGAAAATTAGTTACCAAAAATGAGATTGAATTTACACAAAATGATTCCATAATGAAAGATATAAAATATGATAAAACAACGAGAGAATACTCTTTATTTAATATTTGAACTCCAACAAAATTAAAATTTGATACGAAATATATTAGAGCTGATAATCCTATGTACACATTAGAGGAAGTATCATGGGATGTATGATCAGATGGAAGTATTGATAGTAAAGAAAAATTTATACAAAAAGATTTTGTCTTATGATGAACAACGACCATCACAGTAAATTATAAATTTATACATATAAGAGATAAAAAAGAAATAACCAATATAAAAGATATCATCACTTTAGAGTTTGTAGAAAAAGAAGCTATTGTATCTTTTGAGATAAAAACTACGAGTGATTATGCTCCTATAGTAGCATCATTTGATGCTTCATTGAGTAAGGTAAAAGATGATAATATAGTAAAATTTATTTATGATTATGGAGATGGGGTTATTGAAGAAAGAGATGCATTAAATCCAGGTCATAGATATTTAACAGAGTGAAATTATACTATTAAGCTTACTGTCGTTACTTCAAAATGAAAACAATATTCACTAAATAAACCATTAATTATAAAGTCTCCTATATCAGAATGAAAAATCACCGTAAGTATGAAAAAAAGTCCTCTGCATCAAGAAATAGATTTTTCATCTGCTTGATCAGTTGGACAAATAATGTGATATCATTGGGATTTTTGAGATGGTACTATTTCTACCGAAGCAAATCCAAGCCATGCTTATTCACAAAAATGAAACTATACCATAGTACTTACTCTTGAATATAGTAATAATAATATAATCAAAACAGAAACTGATATTGAAATTACAGAATAAAACAAATTATTGTATCCTGTATACTATTACTTTTTCGTCATTTTTTATAAATTCTTTTATTTTATTGAGTCACACATATTTTTCATTACTTTTATCGAGTAAATATATCAAATTTGACCTATATTTTTTAAAATCAATACTATCAACTATGAGATAATTTATTCCATTAAATTTGGCATATTCTACTAAATTCTCTAGTTTAGAAGTATATGGAGTGAGCCATCTTTCGTTACTTCCAGCATAATAAGTTACCACTGGAAATCTTTCTAAAATTTTTACATTATTTCTAAAATCATTTTTTTTAATCCGTTCCCCAGCTTCTTTTTTTACTTCATATTTTACATCTTCATATACAAAAGTATTATAATAACTCAAAGTTCCTAAACTGGATAATCAGGTGAGGAGAATAAAACTAAAAATATATTTTATATTTTCTAAATAATTTTTTAAATTCATTCCAGCTTTTTCAATTCCATATACTATGAAAAATATAAAAAGTGGCACAAAAATAACAAAGTATCTCTCTAAAACAAAAAACAAAGTAAAAAATAATGAAGCGACTCCAAAAAAACTAAAAAAGCTAAAAACTAAATATCACTCTCAATTTTTTATGAGTACAATTATTCAATATATTCAAAATAAAATAGGAATGATGAGTAGAAAAAGAAATAATTTATTTTGATAAAAAAAACTACTTCATTCACTTTCATATAATTTTTTTGCATTTCATAAAATGATATTTGGAAGAGTATTGGTATAGAGTTTGATTTGATTCTCTTGCACTCTTTGTATTATTTTTGTAGGATTTTTGAGTAGATATTCTTGAAAGTTTTGTCATTTTTGAGGAGTATCATATTTGAGTCCTCATGCAAATCATGCAATAAGATGGTGATTATCAGAAGTTAATTCTCAAACAGCTTGTTCGAAACCATCATCATCCATTTTTGAAACTCATCTGAGTTCAGCTTGTCTGAGATTCGAACTTCATTTATTGGTGAGTCACCATTCTCCAGTAAAAGAATGCATATAAAATAAATATGGAAAAATACATATAAAAAAAGTAAGAATAATGGTTATATAATTGGTAAATGCTTTTGAAAAAGTGATGTATTGAGTGAATAATAAATATAAAAGAACCAGTCATATACTTCCTATATAAATAAATGCTTCGGCTCTTGTAAAATAAAGTAAAGCCAGTATAAATCATAAAAATACATTTCATGAAAAGTTTGGTACATGTTGATATTTGAGTACTCAAATAAAAAGTATCATAAATAATGGAATATACATATTTTCTGAGAGTATATGGATATTATAATTGAGAAGTATAGGAGATAAAAAAAGTAAAATAATAAAGAGTACATTATATTTTGACTGCAGATATGTTTTTCATAATGCATAACAAATTAAAATAAGTATATTAAATAATACTATATTTACTAGAAAAGCTGAAATCATATCATTTTTTAGTATTCAATCTATGAAAGCAATCGGAAGAGAATATAAAAAACCAAACCATCCGTTTCAAAATCCTTCCACTGAAAGTTCTTTGAAGTTATGAGCCATTTGTAAATAAGCAAAACTATCAGGTATTTTGAGTATTTCATTGAGTTTTAGAAATGAAATATGTAAAATATTTCATAGAATAATAATTGTTGTAAGAATGTATTTATTCATGGTGTTATTTTAAATTCTTAAAATCTTTACTTTCTCTTGCGATATATCCTCAAATAAGTAAAAATAATATAAAGCTCGTTGCCGATTCTTCAAATATATGGGTAAAATTTGCCATAAACAGTATCGTTATATAGGATACAAAAATACCAATACTCAAATAATCTTTTTTTCATTTCATAATTCTATAGAGATACACTCAGATCATACTCAAAAGTGCTATGAAAAGTCCAAGTCAAATAACGGATTGTTCGAGTAATATTTGTATATACCAGTTTTCTGGAAGAAATTTATGTATTCCAGCAGCTAAACTCATATCACTACTGGTAGCAAGTTGAGTCGCTGGTCCAGCAATTCAAAGTCCATATCAAAAAGGATTAAATAGAAACATATGGTATGATTCTATGAGATTTTCAACTCTTCCAAGTAATGCTTCTGGATGCAAAAATAAAGCTCTTTTTATATATAATACAAATCATAAAACTACTCAAATAATGATACTCATATAGAGTATAAATTTTTTATTCATTTTTTTTCAATAGTTTATTTTCCTCACTAAATAAATGAAAAGCACACTTCAAAATAAGAGCCCAAGCATGCTTGTTTTTGTATATGAATAAAATATTGCAATACATACAAATATGGAAGGAATTATCAAAACCATATTTCTAAAAATAGTATTTCCCCATGCTTTATTTGATATAAATCCAATAAATATAAAATAAAATATGACTAAAAATACACTCATTCTTATGGGATCTCAAAAACTTCATTGAAATCTATTATATCAACCAGTTACATTTTGCGAAAAAGAAATACAACTATTCGCTTGATAACTAGATGGTACATTATTATAGCCAATAATATTTGAAGTAGAAGAAATATCTCAAAATATATACCAAGGCATAAATACGATCAAAATCACTCAAATACTCAGAAAAACAGCTTTCAAAATACTATCAAAATATTTTTTTATGGTACTCAGATAAAGTCAAATAATGAGTGAAAATAAAAATATTACATCGTATTTAAAACCAAGATAAGCATTTATTTTTGGGTTAAAATATGGAAAATATATATAAACGAAAGAACACATAGTAAAAGCCGTTGTTAGTCCAAGCAGATAATTATTTTTATATATTTTTTGAATATTGAATTTATTCATCAATAATAATTTCATTATTACTATCAAAAGGAGAAAAATAATAACTATTTCTTTCCAAAATCTCAACATATTAGTATTGAGTCCTACTTTACATTTCATATAAGTCACAAAAATAGCATGAAATGGGAGTAAAAAAACAAATAATTGTATAAAATATTTCATATATGTATTATTTATTAATAATTTAAAACCCAACCACTTTTCTGATTTCTTCTTCAAATTTTTCTTCGCTAAATCTTTGGGCATTATCTATAATCGTATCTTTGTTATATTTTCAATTGGTTATATTTTCATCGAATTTTTTAAATTTTTCAACGAAATCAGATCCATTTTTATCATCAAAAAATTCGCATGTACTTCATTCTATCATCGTTTCAGTAAGTCATCAGCTTCTATAAGCAAATACTGGAATCCCAGCTGCATTTGCCTCAATTGGGACAATACCAAAATCTTCTTCTCCACTAAATATTAATCATGAAGCATGTTGTAATACATATACGAGTTCATCATCATATTTTGGTCAAACAAAATATATATTTTTTGAAGATATTTTTTCTAATGATTTTTTAAAATTCCCAGTTCAAATAATGACGAGATTTTTATCACTCATTTTCTTAAAAGCTTCTATACTGATACCAATTCTTTTAAATTCAGTGAGAGCTGAAATGATGATATAATATGATTCTCCTTCCATTAGATTTAAGGGAAGGGTTAGGGATGGGTTTATATTTATTTCTTTCTTAAATCTTACTACATCTACATTTGGATAGATGATTTGAGAATCGAGTTTATAGTATTTTTTGACTCTTTGAGCAACATTTTTAGAATTTACCAAAGTTATATCATGTCTTTGACTCGCTTGAAAGTCCCACATTCTTAAACTTTTTAATATCCAATTCAGGAAAAATAATTTTATTCATCTATTCCAACCAATTTCTTTTTTATATTCATTCGTCCGATCCCACATATATCTGGCTGGTGTATGATAATACACGATAAATTTCGTTTCTGGTTTCGTAATACATCCATGAACAAAAGCACTATTTGATGCAATTACGACATCATATTCACTCAAATCTAAACTTTCAACAGCTCTTGACATAAAAGGAAGACAAAATCTTTGATTTTTAAATATATCATATATATTTTGAGTCAATGAAGGAGTTTTTTGTATTTTTTCTTTTAGAAATACTTTTCCAACTTTTTTTTCATCATAAATAAGGGTAAACAAATCCCCTTGTGGATATATTTTTAATAATTTTTCAATAACTTTTTCAGCTCAACCAAGTTTAACGAGTAAATCATGAACGATAGCAATTTTCATAATGAAGGTATAATGATAAATTACCATCACTTTAAATTTTTTTTTCATTTTGTAAAGTAAAATTAAAATTGTAATTTTAATTTTTTTTATTAAAATCACTTTTAATTATTATTAAAAGCTCTCTATGTTTCAAAAAATTGTGCTTACTTTATTTATAATTTCCTCACTTTTTTTATGAAATAATGTTTTTGCAGCCATTATTCCTCCCGCAGATCTCAAATCACCGAGTTTTACTATTGATACATGAGAATTTAGTGTTGGATGAAATGGTTTAAAAGAAGCATGAAATTCACAAATAACTATGAATAATGTTCTTTGAAGAATCATTCAAAAACTGATGATTGCATTGTGAGTAATCGCACTTTTAATTATGACGATTGGAGCTGGATATATGATTACATTTCATGGGAGTGACGAATTTTTAAATAAAGGAAAAAGTATATTTATTGGATGAATTACGGCTCTTATAGTAGCATTGAGCTCGTATTATCTCGTAAATTTAGTAGGGTATATTTTATATAAATAAATATAAAAATATGAAGAATATAGTATGAAAATTTTCAATTCTTTCTTTCTTTTTTATAAGCAAAGTATTTGCTACTACTCCAGGAGTTGTATGTAATGGATTACCATGATGTAATGCAACAAATATAGGTGGAACTTCATTTTTTACACTCATTTGAAATATAATAGCCAATGGAATTAAATATGTTGCTGTTATATCGGTTCTTTCACTTATGATAGCAGGAATGATGTATTTGACTTCTGGATGAGAAGAGGAAGGTGTTAAAAAAGCAAAAAAATGGATTATTTGGGCTTTGGTTTGAGTCTTTATTTCAACGAGTGCTTGGGCAATTATTAATTTAGTAAATAAGTTTACAATTTAAAAAAAAAATATGAAAAAAATAACGATAAGTTTTTATATATATTTTTCTTTTTTACAAACATATGCTGACCTACAAGCAGATATGTTACCAAATACTCATACTGTTTGAGTTAGTTGAGATTGAACCGAGACATTAACGAATGTCTTAGTATCATTTAAAACTTTCTTATTTTCTATACTTGCACTCGTTGCTGTATGAGTTTTTTTGTATTTTTGATTTAACCTTATTATAAATAGATGAAATGAAGAAGAATTTAAAAAAACTTTGATGTGATTTATGTATGCTATAATATGACTTGCTATTATTCCTCTTTCTTGGTGAGTGGTAAAAATAGTAACGACTTTAACTTTTTAATCAATTATCCAATGTCTAAAAAAATACTTCTATTTTTTATTCTCACATTTACTCTATTTATCGGAAATAATGTTTTTGCTGAATGTAAATACGATGATAAAAACACAACATCTATTTCAAGTTTTTTAAATGATTGTAAACCTACAAGTGTGGTATGAGGAACTTGATCTACTGCAAACATGAAAATTGAAAACTGATTTAAAAAGAAAATCAATACTTGGGTGAAAAATATTTCTCTTATATTGTGATTTTTAGCTGTGGGAAGTTTGGTGTATGCTGGCCTTATTATGCAATTATCAGCTGGAGAAGATGAAAAAATTAAAAAAGCAAAAAATATTATAAAATGGACTCTTCTATGATTCCTGCTTCTTATATCTGCATCAGGAATTATTTACTTAGTAATAAATGTATTTTTTTGATTAGCAACTTAGTATTTATATGATATCGTATACAAAAAAAACTTTTTTTTATGTAATAATATGAATTCTCATCATATTATTACTCTCTTTTTTATTTTCTCCGAATGATGAAAAAGAATATAATAGACTCTATGAGTGAGAAGAAATATGAAATCAAAGAGAATGAATACAAAATCTTGATATTATTCTTCCACTGCAAAAGGAAAAAATAATTGATTTTACCTCATCTTCAAATATTCATTTTACATATACTCCGATTGAAATCAAACAAGATTGAGAAATATGAAACATAGTATGAGATATTTCACAAATATTATTTTCATCAATATTAAAAGAAAAAAATATAAGTCTCAATATTTTACTCAGTCAATATACTTCACTCGTTCGAGCAAAATATATCAATAATACTATTAAAATATTTAACATAAAAAATATTCCAAAAACAGAAATTATAGCTCTTTTTATTCATGAACTTGGGCATTATTTTGATATAAAATATTTAGAAAAAAAAGTAATTTTTGATTTAAGTGATCATTTTTCAAATATATCTTGGGAAGATACCAAAGTGTTATATGCTGGAAGTAAAAAAGAAGATTTTGTTTCTGGGTATGCTATGACGAATAAATATGAAGATTTTGCAGAAACTTTTGTTTACTATATTCTGTATAACGATGATTTTAGAAACAAGATGAATACCAATACAAAATTAAAACAAAAGTATAATTTTTTTTCAAAATATATTTTTAGAAACGATGAATTTAAAAAAACAAATTTTAGAAATGATGAAACCATAGCCGATTATTATTGGGATACTACCAAAATTAAATTTTCTCTACAAAACTTTTTGGAATATTTAAAAAAATGAGTATACTATAAAAGTAAAAATAATACTCTCTCATTTTTAAATATTTTCTGAAGCTTATAAAGTTATTTAGATACTTTCTAGAAAACTAAAGTTTTGCTGATTTCAATAACAATAGAATCATTCTATTGTTTGAGATCACATATAATAACAAATTCAAAGATAATCATATTTTTCCCTTTGTATTCACTTGTTATTTTAATAATTTTTAAGCTCCATAAAATAATAAAAATATTTTTTATTATTTATTTATTTTTTAATTTATTTTTATGCAAAAAGACTTTTTAGAAGAGTTAGATAATGAATTATCATGAGTATCTCAAGATAAAATGACGAACTCACAAGATGAACATTCAGATATTGAAATCGAAACTGATTCTGTTGATATCAAAGAAAAAAAACCATCATATTCGACTGGAAAAAAAGAACAAAGAGATGAAAATTCTCAAGATGATAATTCTCAATTTTTGAGTTTAAAACAAACTATGATGAGCAATTTTCCGGAAGTAAAATTTTATTTACCTACGATTAGACCTGGATATACCAGATTTATCCCAATTGGAGGAAATAATGAAACCGGAGCAAAAAACATGAATATGTTTCAATACGAAGATGATATACTTTTAGTGGATTGTGGAATACAATTTGCAGAGCCAGATATGTTGGGGGCAAGTTGTTCTATTCCAGATATTTCATTTTTAATTCCATACAAAAAAAACATTAAAGGGCTTATTATAACTCATGCTCATCTTGATCATATTGGAGCTTTAAAATATATACTTCCAGCTCTTGATTTTCCAACTATTTATTCCACAAAACTTACGATTTGAATTATTAAAAAAGGATTAGAAGAAAATAAAATTCTTCATCTTCAACACTTTGTGGAAGTCAATACCGATAGTACAGAACTGATAAATATTGGGGAACATTTTAAGTGTGAATTCTTTAGAGTCAATCATTCTGTACCTGATTGTTCTGGAGTATATATAACTACTCCAGGTTGATTTAAAGCTGTGCATACAGGAGATTTTAAAATTGATTTTGCTCCAGAAATAGATAAACCAGCTGATTTATCTCGTATTGGAGAATTTGGAAGAAAATGAGTGACTCTTTTACTTTCTGATTCAACTGGATCAACAAGAAAATGATTCTCAACCTCAGAAAAGGAAATAGGAGGAACTTTAGAAAAAATTATAGCACATCATACCAAATGAAGACTCATTATTACTATATTTTCATCATGGATTTCAAGAGTACAACAAATTATTAATGCTTGTGAAAAATACGATAAAAGTATATTTTTGAGTGGAAGAAGTATGATTGAAAATGTTGCTATTTCAAAAGAGCTCGGTTACTTAAAAATGAAACAATGACTTATTAAAAAAATGTCTCCAAAAACAACTGAGTGAATTGCATTAGAAAAACAAGTTATTATAACTACATGAAGTCAATGAGAAGAATTTTCAGCTCTTTCAAGAATGGCAGAGTGAAAACATGCTTCTATTGAAATTATGGCTGGAGATACGATTATATTTTCATCATCTATTGTTCCAGGAAATGAAAGAAGTGTTGTAGGGGTTATTAATAAACTTATTAGACTTGGAGCGAATGTTGTCACAAAAGATGACAGAGAAGTACATACTTGAGGACATGCTTTTCAAGAAGAACAAAAAATTATGCTCAATTTAGTAAGACCAAAATATTTTTTACCAGTATATGGGGATTTGTATTTTAGAAATGCTCATAAAAATACTGCTGTAAGCATGGGGATAAAAGAAGAAGATGTATTACTCATTGATAATGGAAATATTCTCGATTTTGGACCAGATCAAAAAGTATTTAGATCAAAATTAAAAGTACCTATTCAAGATATTATTATTGATGGACATGGTATTGGAACTTTAAATAGTCATGTTATTCAAGCAAGAGATAAAATGATGAAAGCATGAGTTTTAGTGATACTCTTTACTGTTGATATAAAAACAAAAGCAATTCTTGGACCTCTCAAAGTAGAATCAAGAGGGCTGGTATATCTTGATGAAGTGAGAATTATTCATAAACTCATTATAAAAAAAGCAAAATCAGTCTATGAAAATACAGTAAAAGATGTTCCAGAAATCGAAGAAAAAGATCTTGTAAAAATTATAAAAACAGATTTAGAAGCCTTTTTACTTCAAAAAATAGATAGATCTCCAATGGTGGTTCCAATGATACTCGAAGTGTAATTGAGATACATGAACTAAATATAGTATTAAAATTCGTATTTTTCTTTGAAATCAAAAGAAATACGAATTTTAAAATAAGAGATATTAATTTTGTCTCTTATTTTTTTGTTTGATTTTTATCTGCAAAATTCTATAATCAAAATGATAATTTATTTTATAAACAACGATGATGAAAAAAATACTTATTTTTCTTTTTCCAATAGTTTTAACTTCTTGTTTTTGACCAAGTGCTGATGAAGTCCAAAAAGCAAAAGATGAAATATTTCATACTACTTGAAGTACTTCTCAAACTGATAGAGATATAAAAAATGAAAGCTCTTCCATAGAAGAAAAATCATATTATGCAATCCATTATATAACAAAAGAAAAATGACTTGATATAGAAGCGATTTCAAATATTGAAAAAATAAAAGACAAACTCGATATCAAATGAAGAGTCATCAATAAAAAAATAGATACGATAAAAGTTATTTTTGAAAATAAAACTTCAACATTTCAAGTTGATACTTATCATCTAAAAACATATAAAAAATGATCAGAAACATTTTTATACAGAGCTTATACTCTCTATGATGTACTTGATTTTTGACTTAATGAATATACTTTTGAATGATATATTTGAGAAGAACTTTTTTCATCAGTAAAACTTGATATATTTATAGCTGATCCAAATAAAATAGTTCCAATCCAAACGGAAGAAAAAATAGTTTCAACATCACCAAAAATAAATACTTTGAGTTGAGATATTTTTGAAAATCTTCCAACGAATGATATCACTTATGGAGAACCAAAAGTAAACAATGATGAACAATCTTTTACCTATTCAAATTTAAAAGATTTTATTGCAACAACAAATAATGAATTATCTTTGGTGAATTGTGAAAATTTTTGAGATTATTTAAAAGAAAATTATACATGGTTTTATTGGAATACTTGTAGACCTATAAAAGATGAAAACAATTTTTCAGTCAATGTTTTAAGTCTTACTTGAGATGAATATAAATATGAAAAACACTATATTTCAGCTCCTCTTTGAATATATGGAAAAGTATTACTTGAAAGTGGAAATGGACTAATGCAATGAAATTTACAGTCAAAAAATGATGAATTAAAAACAAAAACTTTTGATACAACTTCCAATGCGGATATATTATTTACTGATTTATTACAATAATTATTTTCTAACTTTTTTACCATTATGAAAGTATTATTAAAAATTTCGTGAGAAGCTTTAGAATGAGAAAGAGACCATGGAATTGATCCAAAATTTTTAAAAAAACTGGCAACGGAAATAAAAGAAATTCAAAATGCTGGAATTGGAATAGCCATCGTTCTAGGATGAGGAAATATATTTCGAGGTATAGCTGGAGCAGCAAACGGAATGGATAGGACAGCAGCTGATTATATGGGAATGCTCGCAACGATTATGAACGGAGTTGCTCTGCAAGATGCTTTGGAACGAGTTTGATGTCAAACTCGTTTGATGAGTGCGATTGATATACCAGAAGTTGGGGAAAAATATATTAAAAGAAGAGGAATTAGGCATATAGAAAAAGGAAGAATTGTTATCTGTGTTGCTGGAACCGGAAATCCATATTTTACCACTGATTCCGCATGAGTTCTGAGAGCCTTAGAACTTGAGTGTAATATGATGATTAAAGCAACTAAAGTAGACGGAGTCTATGATAAAGATCCACTAAAGTATACTGATGCTTTGCTGATAAAAAATGCCACCTACGACGAAGTAATAAAAAATAATATTCGAGTGATGGATCAAACTGGTATTGCTCTTGCTCGTGAATCGAAATTACAAATAAAAGTAGTAAATTTATATAAACAATGAGCTATGAAAAGAGCTGCATTATGAGAAGATGAAGGAACTACTATTGGATAAAAATATTTATTATTAACAAAATTATTATGGATGAAATAATTATAAAAGATGCAAATGGAAACATTTTGGCAGAGTGAGATACTGTTATGGCAATAAAAGACCTCAAAGTAAAATGAGGAACAGATATAAAAAGATGAGATAAATTTAAAAATATCAAATTAACTGATGAAGAAGGAGTGATTGAATCAGGAAAAATGGTACTCAAAACAGAATTTTTTAAGAAGGTGTAGTTTTAAATATGGTGAATATACTGTATTTATAATTTATAAAAAAATAAATTTTGACTTTAAATATTAATATACATATTAAGGAATATCTGAAGAATTATTTTACTTAAAAAGAAAAACCTCAAATATTAAATTTGAGGTTTTTTAAAACTGTTCATTTAATTTTAATTTATTTTGATAAAACATTCTACTACTTGATACTCCATATCTTTGAGCAGCTATTCTGTCAATTCACATTCCGAATGCAAATCCTGAATATACTTCTGGATCAATATTACAAGCTTTTAATACTTTAGGGTGAACCATACCAGCTCAGAGGAGTTCTACCCATCCAGTTCCAGAACACATTTTACACCCCTTTCCGTTACAGAGTTGACAACTAACATCGATTTCAGCAGAAGGTTCCGTAAATGGAAATATACTTGGTCTAAATCTGAGTTTTGTTTGTTCTCAAAGAAGTTTTTTCATTACCGTATCAAGAGTCCATTTAAGATCTCAGAATGTTACTCCTTTTCCTACTACTAATCCCTCAAGTTGATAAAAATTTGAAGTATGTCTGGCATCTTCTTGTTCGTACCTAAATACTCTTCCTGGGACAATTATTTTTATTGGTAGTTTATTATTGAGCATCGTTCTAATCTGAACTGGAGAAGTATGAGTTCTGAGTAAATATTTATCTCAAACTTTTTTATCTTTATTGATTTCGTCACTTATCCAAAATGTATCCCAAACATCTCTGGCTGGGTGATTATCAGGAATATTGAGTTTATCAAAATTAAATTCTTCTGTTTCAATTTGAGGTCCATCTTCTATTTTAAATCAAAGAGATATAAATATATCTTCTAATAATTGAGAAGTAAGTGAAATAGGATGTAGATATCATTTATCCTTACTTTCAAAATAAAGAGATACATCTATTTGTTCATCATTTTCAATTTTTGTATAATTATTTTTTTCAATTTCATTTTCTTTTTTAGAAGATTCTGATTTAATAAATTCCTTCAATTGATTTGCTAAAATTCAAATTTCCTTTCTTTCACTTTCATTTAAATCTTTTAATCATTTTAATATTTCATTTAATTGTCATTTCTTTCATAATAAATTATCTATTACATTATTTAATTCTTCTGAAGTAGTAACCTTTTTTAATTCTAGAGTAAAGAGTTGTGTTATTGCATCGATCTTATTTTTCATAAATTTTATTTTAATATTAATAAAAACAAATATATATAAAAAAGTTAAGAAATCAAAAAAAATATTTCTTTTTGACAAAAAATAAAATTTTTATAAAATATTTTGGCTATTTTATTTACCTTTACATAAGGTTCATGAATAAGTTTCGAAGAGGTTAAGTTAAACGGTATTCTATAAATACTAGTTTAACCTCTAACTTTTATATTTTAATTTATTTTAACATGGCTTGATTATTAGCTTCAAAGCTTGAAATGACAAGAATAGTTAAATGAAATGATTTTATTCCTGTTACTTTACTCAAAGTTCCAACTTTAAAAGTAGTTGCCGTTAAAACAAAAGAAACTGATTGATATAATTCACTCGTTATTTGAGTTTTAAAAGATGGGAAAGAAGGTATTTTGGGAGAAGGAAAAAAATCATTAAATTTTTCTGATTTTTCTAGAATAAAAGAAATTTTATTATCAGATGATGAAATTTCTCAATTTAATGTTTGAGGTGATTTAACATTAGATATGTTAGATGGAGTAGAGAAAGTAGAAATTACTTGATTCTCAAAATGAAAATGATTTGCTTGAGCTATGAAAAGACATAATTTTCATGGTTGAATGGCTACTCATGGTTCAAAATTCCATAGAGCATTATGATCTATTGGTAATAGAAAACCAAGAAGAACTCATAAGGGTAAAAAAATGCATTGACATATGGGAGATGTACAAATTACTATTAAAAAAGTTCCTGTTGAGATTTTAAATAAGGATTTATCTATAATTGGTGTAAAATGACCAGTTCCAGGAGCAAGAAATTCTTTAATATCTATAAAATTTTAAACTTTAATTTATTATTAAATGGAAACTAAATTACTCAATCAAGAGTGACAAGAAATTGGAACTATTGAATTAAATAATTCTATATTTGGTGTTGATATAAACAAAGGTTTGATACATAGAGCTTTAGTTTACCAATTATCTAATGCTAGACAAGTCGTAGCACATACGAAAACAAGAGCAGATGTAAGAGGATCAACAAGAAAAATATTTAAACAAAAATGAACATGACAAGCAAGAGCTTGAGGAAATAGATCTCCTATAAGAATCTGAGGTTGAGTTGCTTTTTGACCAAGAAATACGGTAAACTTCGTAAAAGCTATGAATAAAAAAGAGAGAAGATTGGCTTTATGTTGTATTTTATCTTCTAAATTAAAAAGTGATAATATTCTTGTTTTAGATACTTTAAATTTTACTGAATCTAAAACAAAAAATATGGTAAATGTTTTAAAAGCTATACCATATGTGAAAAATGTATTGCTTGCATTACCATCTAAGAATGAAGTTATTGAAAGATCAGCAAGAAATTTACCACAAGTAAAAACTTTGACAACTGATTATTTAAATATATCTGACTTACTTAAATATACCACTTTGGTATTATTGAAAGAAAGTGTAGAGAAAATAAATAACTTAAAATAAAATATAATTTTTATACTATGAGATTATTTGATATAATTAAAAAGCCATTGAGTACTGAAAAGACATCAATTCAAGAATTAAAAAATTGAACATATGTTTTGGAAGTAATATCTGATGCGACTAAAATAGATATTAAAAAAGCTATTTTAGATATATATAAAACGGAAGTTTCTTCTATCAGGGTTTTAAACACCGTAGAAAAATTCAAACAAGGAAAAACATGAACTGTTATTAGAAAAAGATCTTCTAGAAAAGCTTATGTAACACTAAAAGATACTAATGCAAAAATAGATTTTTCTATTATTAAATTTTAATTTTTATCCTTAAGGATATATTAATATTAATTTTTTTAAAATGGGAATTAAGAAATTTAAACCAACAACTCCTGGAAGAAGAGCTATGACTGGTAATACTTTTGAAGAAATTACTACTCAAACTCCATATAAGGCGCTTACGGTAACATTAAAAAAACATGCAGGAAGAAATAATACTGGAACTATTACTATAAGACATCAAGGATGAGGTCATGCAAAAAAATATAGATTAGTGGATTTTTATTTTCACGATAAAAAATCTATTCCTGCAAAAGTTGAAACTATTGAATATGATCCATATAGAACAGCTTGGATTTCTCTTATTTGTTATAAAGATGGAGAAAGAAGATATGTCCTTGCTCATAAAGATATGAAAGTTTGAGATAAAGTTATTACTGATGAAAAAACTTCATTACAATCTGGAAATAGATTAGAAATTTGAAATATTCCAGTGTGACTTTCTGTCTATAATGTAGAATTAATAGTAGGTCAATGAGCTTCATCAGTAAGAGCTGCATGAAGTATGGCAACTATCAATTCTCAAGAATGAGAATATACACAAGTAAAAATGCCTTCATGAGAAATAAGATTTGTTAATAAAAAATGTTATGCGACATTAGGACAAGTTTCTAATCCTGATAATAATCAAATTGTTATCGGTAAGGCATGAAGAACGAGACATATGTGAATTAGACCAACAGTATTAGGAAAGTCTATGAATCCTGTTGATCATCCACATGGAGGTTGAGAAGGACATGCACCAATCTGAATGAAAGCTCCTAAAACTCCATGGTGAAGAGTTGCTCTTGGATATAAAACAAGAAGTAAGAAAAAATTTACTAATAAATGGATTTTAAGAACAAAGAAAGGGAAATTAATGGTGTAATTCATATTTTAAATTTTTAAATAAAAACCTATGGCAAGAAGTTTAAAAAAATGACCTTATATAGATGAAAAATTATTAAAAAAGGTTGAAAAATTAAATTCTGATGGTAAAAAAACAGTAGTAAAGACTTGGTCTAGGGCTTGTACAGTAATACCAGAATTTGTTTGACACACTTTTGGGGTACATAATTGAAAAGTTCATACTCCTGTTTTCGTAACAGAAGATATGGTAGGACATAAATTATGAGAATTTTCATTTACAAGAACATTTAGAGGTCATTCTTGAAATAAATAAAAATTATTTAAAAGTGAGTATATTCACTTTTGATAAAATTTTAATATATTAATAATATTTTGATTTATGAAAGCTTATTGAAAAAATATAAGAATTTCTCCTAAAAAACTTAGAGTTGTAGCAGAAGTTGTTAGAAATAAAAATACTACTTGGGCTTTAAATTTTTTAAAGTTTGCTCCTAAAAAATGAGCAGAAATTCTTTACAAAGTCCTATACTCTGCAGTGAGTAATGCAGTAAATAATAATAACTCTCAAAATCCTAATGATTTATATATTGACCAACTCGTTATTACGAAAGGTATAGTATATAAAAGATGACTTCCTATATCAAGATGAAGAACACATCCAATTTTGAAAAGGACATCTAATATTAGATTAGAGTTACAAGTTAAATAGTGGCACAATTTTTATAAAATAAAATTGATGATGGTAGTTATACTATAGTGAAAATAATTTAAATTTTAACTTTTTTGTCTATGTGACACAAAGTAAGTCCGCAAGCTTTTAGAATTCCATATATTAAAAATTGGTCAGCAACTTGGTTTGCTGATAAAAAAGATTATGCAAAAGAATTGTTGGTTGATAATACAATTAGAGCAACTTTAAAAACAAGTTTTAAGGATATTCCTACATGAGATATTGTTATATCTAGAAATGATAAAGAAGTTTTGGTTGCTGTATATACAGCAAAAGCGTCATTAATTTTAGGAAAAGATTGAGAAAATGTAACTGCTTTAGAAGCAAATTTATCAAAACAAACGAGTACTAAAGTTAAATTATCAGTGAAAGAGGTAAAAAATCCTGATTTGAATGCAAAAATAGTTTGATTTATGATTACGAATCAAATTGAAAAAAGAATGCCTTATAAAAGAGCTATTAAACAAGCAATTTCAAAAACAATTGAAAAATGAGCTTTATGAATAAAAGTCAAAGTAGGTTGAAGATTAAATGGAGCTGAAATAGCAAGAAAAGAAACTTTTAAAGAAGGAAATATTCCAACTCAAACAGTAAGAGCTGATATAGATTATATAACAGCAAGAGCTGAAACTGTTTATGGAACTATTTGAATTAAAGTTCGGATATATAAGTGAGATATTTTTAAAAGAAAATAATAAACTTGACTTTAAAAAAAATTTTTTATAATTAACTAAAGTTTTTATGTTACAACCTAAGAAAGCGAGATACAGAAAAACTCATAGATGAAGATTAAAATGATTAGCAATCAGATGATCTACTATTAGTTTCTGAGATTATGCTATGAAAGCTGTTACCAGATGATACATTACTTCTAGACAAATTGAAGCTGCTAGAAGAGCTATGGTTCGTCAAGTAAAAAGATGAGGTAAAATTTGGATTAGAATTTTCCCAGATAAACCTTTTACTACTAAACCATTGGAAGTTCCGATGGGATGAGGTAAATGATCGTTAGAAATGTTTAGAGCCCCTGTAAAACCTGGAAGAGTGTTATTTGAAATAACATGAGTAACTCCAGAAGATGCAAGAGAGGCTTTTAGAAATGCTTCATACAAATTACCTGTTAAGACTAAAATATTAGTTGATTAATAAATTGATAATGAAAGAAATAAAAAATTTATGATTAAAATCTCCTAAGGATTTAAGAAAACTAGATTTAGTAGATTTAAAAAAAGAATGAGTTGATTCTAAAAAGAAATTATTTGAATTAACTATGAAATTAGAATTAAATGAATTAAAACAGACTCATTTAATAAAACCTTTAAGAAGATATATAGCAACTATTCATACAGTTGTTGAACAAAAAACAATTTAATACTCTTTAAATTTTGAAATATGAGATTAAAAAAAGGTGTTGTGTCAAGTAGTAAAATGGATAAAACAATTGTTATTTCAATTGATCTTTACAAAAGTCACCCTAAGTATAAAAAAAGATTTAAAGTAACGAAGAAATTCTATGCTCATGATGAAGACAATAAATTCAAAGAGTGAGATGTAGTTACTATAAAAGAAACCAGACCTCTTTCTAAATTAAAAAGATGGGAAGTAGTTGTATAATAATTTAGTATTTAAAAAAGTTAAATATGATACAAACTGAATCAAGATTAGTTGTTACGGATAATTCTTGAGCAAAAGAAGTTTTATGTATTAAAGTTTTAGGAGGGTCTCATAGAAGATATGCTACTATTTGAGATATAATCGTTGTTGCAGTAAAAAAAGCTGATCCGAACGGGTGAATAAAAAAGAAAAAAGTAGTAAAAGCAATTATTGTAAGAACTGCGAAAGAAATATCAAGACCAGATGGAAGCTTTATAAGATTTGACGATAATGCTTGTGTAATAATTGATGATAAAGGTGAACCAAAATGAACTCGTATCTTTGGTCCTGTTGCAAGAGAGTTGAAATTAAAATGATTTCAAAAAATCGTGAGTTTAGCTCCAGAAGTTTTATAATCCTAATAATTAAAATCTTATGAAAATTAGAAAAGATGATAATGTTTTAGTTATATCTGGAAAAGATAAAGGTAAAACTTGAAAAGTTTTAAAAGTTTTAACTAAAACAGGTAAAATAGTAGTTGAGTGAGTAAATATAGTTACAAGAAATTTTAAAAAATCTTGAGCAAATCCATGACAATCTCTTAAGAAAGAAGCTGCTTTAGATGTTTCAAATACTATGTTTATATGCCCATTTACTAAAAAGCCTACAAGAATATGATTTGTTTTCGTAGAAGATAAGTCAGGAATTAAAAAATTTAGATTCTCTAAAGTAGCTGTAAAAGTGAAATGATGAGAAAATAAAGATTATATAATAAAATAATATTTTATAAAATATATTAAAATGTATATTAAAGATAAATATATAAAAGAGATAGCTCCAAATTTAAAAAATAAATTAGCTCTCTTGAATGTTATGCAAACACCAAAGATTGAAAAAGTTGTTTTAAATATGTGAATTTGAACCTATGTAAGAACTTGAGGGAAAGATTATAGCTCATTGAAACAAGATTTAGCTTTGATATCTTGACAACAACCAGTAGTAAGATTTGCTAAAAAAGCAATATCTAACTTTAAATTAAGAGCTGGGATGCCAGTATGATTGTCAGTTACTTTAAGAGGTGATAATATGTACGCATTTTTAGAAAAACTTATAGATATAGTTTTGCCAAGAGTTAAAGATTTTAGATGAATTAGTAAAAAAAGTTTTGATGCTGAAGGAAATTATAATTTCTGAATTAAAGAACATACTATTTTCCCTGAAGTTCCACAACTTGATGTAGTTAAGTATCATGGAATACAAATAACTATAAAAACTAATACTGGTAATAAAGAAGCTTCTAAAATGCTTTTAGAAGAAATGGGATTCCCTTTTTCTAAATAATTTTTAATTTTTTAATAAAAGTATAATGGCAAGAAAGTCAAAAATTGCAAAAGCCAATAAATTAAAAACAAAGTTTTTAAGAGCAATTGCAGATTGAAGAAAACCAAAATTTGCTACGAAAGTTTTTAATATATGTAGTGTTTGTGGTAGAACAAGATGATACATGGGAAAATTTGATATGTGTAGAATCTGTATAAGAGAAAAAGCAAATGCTTGAGAATTACCAGGAGTAAGAAAATCAAGCTGGTAGTATTAAATTTAATTTATTAAGTTTTATAATTATGATAATAGATCCAATCGGAGATTTATTGACAAGACTAAGAAATGCATACTTAGCAAGAATTTTAAATGTTTCAGCTCCATATTCTAATTTAAAATCAGATTTATTGAAAATTCTTAAAAAGAATAAATATATTGTTGATTTTGAAGAAGTTGATGAATGAGATAATAAAAAATCTTTGCTTATTAAATTAAATAATGTAAGAGAAACTCTCTACATTCCTACATTTAAAAGAATTTCTAAACCTGGTCAAAGAATATATGTCTGAACTAAAGATATTAAAAAATCAAGAAATTGAAAATGAATATATATAATTTCTACACCAAAAGGAGTAATAACTTGATATGAAGCAAGAACTCTCAATGTAGGTGGTGAATTGATGTGTGAAATTTTCTAATAATTTGATTTTATATACTAATAAATAATATATGTCTAGAATTGGTAAAATGCCAGTAGTATTAGCAGATAAAGTTGAAGCAAAAATTATTGATAATGTGATTGAAATAAAATGAAGTTTATGAACTCTCAAAGCAGAAATTCATGAATTGATTTCTCTTTCTATCGAAGATAACAAAATTATTGTTACTCCAAAAGATTTAGAAAATCCATTATCAAGAGCTTTATGGTGAACTACAAGAGCGAATATAAATAATATGGTACAATGAGTTTCTCATTGATATAGTAAATCTTTAGAAATAAATTGAGTGTGATATAAATTTGAAGTTGCTGGAAATAAACTTATTTTAAGCATAGGATACTCTCATAAGGTTGAAATGGAAGCTCCAAAAGAAATTACATTAAAGCCAGATGAAAAATTGAAAAATACTGTTCATTTTTCTTCTATAGATAAACAATTACTTTGAGAATTTGTTGCTAAAGTAAGGGATAAGAAAAAACCTGAACCTTATAAATGAAAATGAATTAAGTATGTTGGAGAAAATATAAGAAGAAAAGCTTGAAAATCAGGTAAATAAAAATAAGTAAAAGGCAAAAAGTGAAAAGTCTAAAATATAAACAACTTTTACTTTATGCTTTACACTTTTTACCTTTAATTATAGTTGTTAATTAATTTCTGTTATGTTAGCAAAATTTGAAAAAAGATTACAAAGAAAAAAAAGAATTAGAGCAAAAATATCTGGAACGAATCTCAAACCTCGTCTGAGTATTTATAGAAGTAATTCTAATATTTATGCACAACTTATAGATGATATTGCTTGAAAAACTCTCTGTGCTTCATCTGATTTAAAAATCGAAAATGGAACAAAAATAGATAAAGCAATTAAAATTTGAGAAGAAATAGCTACCAAAGCAAAATCTTTAAATATTACTGAGATAGTATTTGATAGAGGTTGATTTGCATATCATGGAAGAGTAAAAGCTTTAGCAGATGCTGCAAGGTCAACTTGACTAAAATTTTAATACTTAAATTGTAAATGTATGACGAAAGAAAAGTCTGAAAAAAATTTTAAAAAGTGATGAAGTGCTTTTAAACAAGAAAAAGAGTTTAAAGAAGAGCTTCTTGCTATTGATAGAGTAACAAGAGTTACTTCTTGAGGAAGACAACTTAGATTTAGAGCTGTTATGGTTCTTGGTGATGGAAAAGGAAAAGTAGGTCTTTGAACTGGAAAATCTTGGGAAGTAGTAGATGCCATAGCAAAAGCTGTAAGTGATGCTAAAAAAAATATGGTAAAAGTTAAAATGGAAAAAGGATCAGTTCCTTATAATATTGAAACAAAATATAAATCCGCAAAAATAATGCTCCATCCAGCTTCTGAATGAACTTGAATTATTGCTGGTTGATCTATGAGAAAAGTTTTATCTGTTGCTTGATTCAAAGATGTTTTAGGGAAAAGATATGGTTCTACAAATCTTATAAACAATGCGAGAGCTACTATACAAGCTTTAACTTCTTTTAAAGGTTAATAAGAATTTTATGCTATAGATTTTTCTTATAGTATATATTTTAACTTATAATTTAAATAATTATGTTATCTTTAAATAATATTTCATCAAGTTCTGGTTCTAGACAAACATCAAAAAGACTTTGAAGATGAAATGGTTCAGGAAAATGATCTCATTGTGGAAGATGATTAAATGGACAAAATTGTAGAGCAGGTGGTTGAGTTGGACCTTGGTTTGAATGAGGACAAACCCCACTTTTTATGAGAATGCCAAAATTAAAATGATTTTCTAACTTTAATTTTACTACTAAATATTCAGAAGTAAATATTTCAGATTTAGAAATGTTAGCAAAAAAAGGTATTACTGAAATAACAAAAGAAATTTTAATTCAAAATTTACTCGTAAGAAATAAAAATTACAAAATAAAGGTTTTAGGTGATGGTGAAATTACTTCAAAAATTATTTTGAAAGTCAATAAAATTACCCCTTCTGCTCAAGAAAAAATTAATAATGCTTGAGGAAAAGTTGAATTAATATAATATCAAAAATCTTGAAACTAAAATTTCAAGATTTTTTAATAAAAAAGCGAAACTAACTTTACTTTTTACTTTTTTTATTATAATATACTTGTTTTTTAAAATGTAACCATACTACCATGATTTTAAATCATATGAAATCTCTTTTTGCTATTGAAAGTTTAAGAAAAAAAATAATAGCTGTTTTACTTTTAGTTTTAGTCTATAAATTTTTATCTGTTATTCCTATTCCTTGAGTAAATACTGATGGATTAAAAGCTGTTATGGATAAACAATCATGACTTGCTTTTTTTAGTGCTTTAATGTGAGGATGATTAGAGCATTTTTCAATTATATTGATGGGGTTATCACCATATATTAATGCTATGATTATTATTCAACTTTTATGAGTAATTATTCCTAAAATAGGAGATTTACAAAAAGAATGAGAACAAGGTCAAAAAATAATTACTAAATGGACCAGATATCTTACTTTACCATTAGCATTTATTCAAAGTTACGGAATGATTATACTTTTAAATAGTTTAGCTGGAGGAACTATTATCGATTCTTCTAATACTTCATTAGTTTTAACTGCTATGCTTATAGCTACAACAGGAACGATATTTATAGTTTGGTTATGAGAAATTATGACTGAATATGGTATTTGAAGTGGAATTAGTATCATAATTATGGCATGAGTCCTTTCATGAGTTCCAGCACATATAATGGCTAATATTGGAAATTTACCATTATTTACATGAATCTTTATAGCAACTCTTGTTATTATATATATAATTATTAAATTTACTGAATGAAATAGAAGAATTCCAGTTATATATTCAAGAACTGGAAGAGAAGAAAAATCGTATTTTCCTATTAGAGTAAATCAAGCTGGGATGGTGCCTATAATATTTGCTGTATCAATAGTTACTTTTCCTTCTATTTTAGGTCAGATTCTTTCTACACAATCATGAGAAACAGCAAAAAAAATTGGTGAATTTATGGTAGCAAATTTTAGTATGCAAAGTCCATCTTGGTTTTTTATAGGAGTATATTTTTTACTGGTTGTTTGATTTTCATTTTTTTATGTATCCATTACATTTAATACTGATAATATTGCTGAAAATATTCAAAAAAGAGGTTGATATATACCTGGGAAAAGACCTGGAGTAGAAACCAGTGAATATTTGTCAAAAGTTTCAACTCATTTAAATTTATTTGGAGGATGATTTTTAGCATTAATTGCTGTTTTACCCTATATAATGTGAAAAATTATGGCACAATCAGTAGATTTTATTATTTCAGCTTCTTGATTAATAATTATCGTTTCTGTAATTCTTGATATGATAAGAAGAATTGATAGTGAAATGAAAATGTTTGATTATTCTAAATATAAATAATATACTTTTTTAAAAAACTCTCGCAAGAGAGTTTTTTTATGCAGCTAAATTTCAAAAATCATCATTCGCAGCAGAATAGATAATTCAAGGAAGTCTTTTTTCATTATAACTGGCAAATAAATTTTCAAATCATAATCATGTTTTTGCTAATTCTCACTCTATAATAGCTTCACTTCCAGGATTTTCTCAAATAATTTCTTTTATTCTTTTTTCAAATTGCACAAAAAGATCGCGGTCTATTCATAATCACTCTAAGTCTTGTAATCGAGATAATATATCTGGATTTATTTGATTAAAGCTTTCATTTAAAGTTTTACTTTCATTTTTAGACATTTGTTTTTGTTTTAGGAAATAAATTACATTCTTTCTTTTAAATTTCATATACTACGACTCGTAGCATTTTTTATTCAAGAAGATCGGGCATTTTTTAAAGTATTTTCAATATTTGAAATAGCTCTTCATAAAAGTATTTCTTGTTCGACAATGAGATCTTTTTTAATTTTTATGATAGAAATTATCATTTGATCAAAATTTTTTAATATATTTTGTTTTTTTTCATCACTTACTATATTAAAAATTTGTCGTATTTCATATTTATCTTTTTCTTGTAAGGAATTATTTCAAAGTAATTTCTCTAACATAGTATTCATTTTTTGTATTTTAATAGGTAGAATTTTAAAAAATTAAAGTGATTAAATTATAATAAATTTTTATAAAAAATACAATTTTTTTAAATTTTTTATCAACTTCATATTACACTCAATACTTCTTCTATAGAGGTATCTCAAATTACCACTTTTAAAAATGCATCTTCACTAATAGTGACCATTCCATCTCATATTGCTTGTATCTCTAATTGAGTTCTCGATGCATTTTTCAGTAATAAATCTTCTATTTTTTCATTCATTTCTAATACTTCGTAAATTCATAGCCTTCATTTATATCATGTAAGATTACATTTTTCGCATCATTGCTCATTTGATTTATATAATTTAATTTCAGATTTATTTTTGATATATCTTCAAATTTTTCAAATAATGAAATTTTTTACTTTATCATCTGGTATATAATCCTCTTTACAATAAGGACAAAGTTTTCTTACGAGTCTTTGAGATATAATAAGCCTGAGACTAGAAGATAATAAAAGTGGATCAATTCATAAATTGACGAGTCTTGAGATGGTATGAACAGCACTATTAGTATGTAATGTTGAAAATACTAAGTGTCAGGTTATAGATGACTCTACGGCAAGTTTGGCTGTTTCTTCATCTCTTATTTCTCACACCATTATAATATCTGGATCTTGTCTCAGAAGTGATCTGAGTCCATTAGCAAAATCAAATCAAATACTTGGATTAATTTGAGTGTGATTCACTCAAGGAATTCTATATTCTACTGGATCTTCAAGAGTTGATATATTATTTTCTTCAGAGTTAAATTGACTTAATAGTGAAAATAAAGTAGTTGATTTTCATGATCAAGTTGGTCATACTGCTAATATCATTCCATAAGAATCTCAGAGATGTTTTTTGATTTTTACCATATTATAGGGTAAGATTCATAAATCTTTTAATTCAGGAGGTTTTTCCTCTTTTTTCAATATTCTTATAACACATTTTTCTCAATATATGTTTGGTAATATAGAAATTCTTAAGTCTATACTTTTTCATCAAAATAAATTGAAGTTTATTTTTCCATCTTGTGGTAATCTTTGTTCATCAATTCTTAAATAAGCCATTATTTTAATTCTAGCTATGAGAGAACTTGCTTTTTTTAATTCTAATTCTTTGTATTTTATAAAATTTCCATCTACTCTGAATCGCACTCTTATATTTTTATTACTTGGTTCTATATGTATATCTGATGCATTTTTTTGAATAGCTTGTAAGAATAAATCATTGACAAATCAAATTATATTTTCATCATCTTCTTTCGAAGCTCCATTTATAGAAAGATTTGATTTTTTTAATCCATTTCATGATCATGAATTTGATACAGCAAATAAATCATCTACACTTGATGTTCAAGTGAGAGATGATTTATTTGGTTGTTTTTTAGTAAAATTTCATATAAAATCATTTATTTTAGACACTGTATTATATTTAGTTTTAAATCTAAAATATAATAGCATATCTAAAAAAAAATTACAAAACAAAGATTATTGACAATTTATAATTCATATATTACAAATCTAATATTTCTAATATTTTATATTTTACGATTCGTTGCATACAACCTCATTTATATATTCCATAAATATTTTTATGAAATACAAAATAAGTAAGATTCGATCCTTTCAATAATTCTCAATATTGATTTTTAAAATCGGTGATATTATTTTCATAACATCATAATATATCAAAAATTTTGTTTCAAAATTGAACTTGATTCATTCAAATCAGGTTATTTTCATCTTCTATTTCATCATTTCAAATAAATACATTTCATTTTATTTTTTTTATTTCTGATCAAAATCAAATATGTACTGTAGAGCTGATAGGGGTAAGTTTTTGCATAGTATTTTTATATATCTAATATTTCTAGTATTTTATATTTTATTCTTCTTTCATATTCATCTCAATTACAGAAAGTTTCAGTATTTTCTTGAATTTTAAAAAATATGAGTCATTTTTCTTTCAATACATTTCAAAGAGTTTCCTTAATTATATTTATTTCCTCATTTCCATGTCATAATATTTCAAAAATTTTGTCTCAAAATTGAACCTGATTACTAAATATAAGTTTTCAAACTTGTGTTGTTACATCAATTCAAAATCATATATATTCTCTTGATGTTTTCGATATTTCTCTATTCATTATTTATAATAGTATTTTAAGGAGGGATACTATATGTATTTTCAAAACCAAGTCAATTGTTTTTTTGCATAATTTCTGTTTCATTGTTGTACCAAATTAAGACAAGTATTATAAGAGATATTTCATTCTAAATAATCTATAATTTCTTTGTATCAAATAGTTTTTAGTCAAAAATCTGTTTTTTTATATCAGAGGTTGAGTATATTTTTTACTTCATCAATA
>JAVHSE010000067.1:0-1770 GCA_036172015.1 Patescibacteria group bacterium
TTTAGTGAAAAATGAAAATATATCTCAAGTAGAAGCTGAAAAAAGAGTGTTAATAGTTACTTCTTCACCAAAACATACAGATAATTTAGAAATACTCAAAACAGTAAATCAATCTTCAAATCCTGTGGAATGGATTTGTTCGGTTGCAATGCTAACAGAAGGTTGGGATGTTCCGAATGTTTTTCAAATCGTTCCATCTGAAGAAAAAGCTTTTAATTCAAAACTTCTTATTTCTCAAGTGATTGGAAGATGACTAAGAATTCCGGAAGAATACAAATGAGAAAAATTATCAGTCACTATTTTAAATCATACCAAATTTAGTGAAAATATACTCCATCTTGTTGATGAAATATTAGAAAAAGAAGAAAAAATTTATACCTATCCAGTTTCACAAAAGGTAGCATATAATTTTCCTCTGTATAATCTGGAATATTCCAATGAAGCAATAGTACAAATAAAAGATGAATATCAAAAGAAAGATTTTAAAAAGTTAAAAACGGAGTGAATTACACTTTTTTCTGAGGAAATAAATAGAGAATTTCAAATAACTTTTACAAGTTTCTGATGAGATGAAAAAGATGAAACCATGAAAATTCATAAACATATTATTTCCATAGATGAACTTGCTTTTGAAATTTATAATAAAATTCAAAGTTGGGGAATTGAACTCGAAGCAAAGTGAGTGAATACAGATGATGTAGATGAGTTTGATCAAAAAACGATTAAAAATATTATTGAAATTTCACTTAAAAAGTCTGGAAATGATAGTATCACAAAAGAACTTGCCACGAGGATTTTGATGTGATTTTGAACGATAAATAGATTTTGAAATAAAAATATACGATATCAAAAAGCACCAAAAAATACTATAAAACTTGATATTTTTGATATTTGAAAAAGTTGAGTGAGTGTATCAAACTTTAAAAATTGAAAATGATATTTATTTTTTGATGAAAATAGTTTTTTATTCTCTGAAGAAAAAGATATTGAATCACTCAAATATTTGGAAGAAAATTCTTTGAGAAAATCTTTTAAAGAAGTAAAAAATTCGTATCTTTTTAAAACACCATTTAATATATTGTTTGCTTCGAGTCATCCTGAAAATACTTTTATAGATTTACTTATTGATGATCAAAATGAAAGTTATATTGATGCCTTTTTCAAATCAAAAGATAGGGGATTTTATGATTTTTCATATACTTGGAGAAAATGAGAACATCCAAAAATTGATAATTTTAATCCTGATTTTTTCATCAAATCTGGAGAAAATGTTCTCGTTATAGAAATAAAGTGAAACGAAACCTCAAAAGAATATTCAACGGATTTTATAAAAAATAAAGCAAAATATTTTCAAGCAGTGAAGCATTTTGAAAAGTTAAACACTCTCTTACAAGAAAAATGAATTCATCAAAAATATTATTTTCATTTTTGTTCTCCTAATGATTACAAAACACTTTTTAGATATCTCAAAAACGGGAATATTCATATTTTTAAATCAAAAATAGAAGATGCTTTTGAATTAAGTCAATTGCAAGATGAAGAGCTTAAATGATTAAAAGATTATAATTTAAAAGTATTAGAAACATTTAATAACTCACAATTAAAAGATATTTTTTGAGAAAAATGGGACTTACTCGAAGATCAATCAAAGATATTTTTAACTACAGCTGAAAAAAATTATTTTGATAATCAAAATAATACTGAATATAGTTTTCCTTGACTTGAACTCATAAAAACTTTTGAGTTAGAATTAAAAAATAAAGTATTTGA
>JAVHSE010000068.1:0-8244 GCA_036172015.1 Patescibacteria group bacterium
ATACTTAAGCATAAAAATATATATAATGAACAGCAATTTATAATTTAATTTATAGGATATGGTTATTTGAAAAGTTTCTAGAAACAAAATTAAAAAAGTAGAAGATATAGAAAATATTGAATATGTGATTTATGTAAGAAAATCTACTGATGAAAAATCTTGAAAACAAACCCAATCTATCGAAGACCAGATTAAGGCTTGTTATAATTTTGCAATTGTAAATAATATAAAATTAATGGAGAAAAATTCATTTTTTTCTCATTTTGATTTTAAAGAAAATGAGTTTATTGGAGTGAAAAAGAAAACAAATACTGAAACTATAGAAGATGAAGCACTCAGAGAAAAAACAAAAGATTTGTTCATTATTGAAGAACAAAAATCTTGAAAGACTCCTTGAATTAGAAAAAAATGGGCAAAACTTATCAGTCTCATCAGAACTTGAAAAATAAAGTGAATTTTATCTTATTCTCCAGATAGACAAGCAAGAAATATGGTTGAATGATGAGAAATCATAAATCTAGTAGATGAATGAAGAATTGATTTAAAATACACAAATTTTCATTTTGAAAATAATGCATCAGGAAAAATGATGTTATGAATGTGGTTTGTTTTCTCTAAACAATACAGTGATAAATTAAGTGAAGATAGTGCGAGATGAAGTTATTCAGCTCACGCAAAATGAAAAGCCGTTTGAATTTATAAATTATGATATGAAATAGATGAAGAAACTGGATATCATATAGCACATCCTACTAATTTTCCTCTTATGAGAGAGGCATTTATGATGAAGCTTCATAAAAATGAAAGTGATGAGAATATTGCTCAATATCTTAATGAAAATTGATTTAAAAGAGAATTTAAAAAAGAAAAATGAAGAGAATGAAAAGCTATTGATAGTAAATTATATCAAGTTTGGAGAGACCCTTTTTATTATGGTATCTTTGTATATTGAGAACAAGAAGTTGATTTAAGAGAAAAAAATGATTATTATGAACCTCTTATAACAGAAGAGGAATATAATCAGCTTATTTATCAAATTTGATGAGTTTGAGAAGTAAAAATTTCAAAAACTCATAATAAAGTAAAACCACATATTGACCATATAATGGCAGTTCATAATGAAAAGGTTATAACTGAAGACTGAAAATATAATTTTAATTGTACATTACCAAATCTTAAATATAGATTTGTTCCAGAACTTGAAAAATTAAGACAACAAACAGGAAATCATAATTTATATTATTGAGATTTTGTTAAACCTCACCAAATTAGCTATCGTTGCACTCAATTAAAAATGTCTATTACATACGAAGAAATTGAAAAAGAAATTTTAAAAGTTCTTAAAAAAATCAAATTTTCTGAAGAAGATTATGGTAATTTATTAGCAGTGATTAAAGAAAGGATAGATAGATGAGATTTTGATATCAAAGAACAAAAAAGAATTCTTAATATTCAAATATGAAAAATGGAGAATAATCTAAAAGATTTTATAAAAAATAATTTATGAAAACAAAGAGATGAAAGAGAAGAAAAAATATATCAAGAAGAAAAAAGGAAATTAGAGAAGGTTATTGATGATTTGAATAATCAAATGGACGATGTAAATAAGAAAAATAGAGATGTATTGTTTGAATACGAGGTTATAATGGATTTGTTTAGAAATGCACACCAGATATACGAAAACGGGTCTTATGTTCAAAAGAGAAAAATCAATGAAATTCTGTTTTTGAACATAAAAATAACCCCTAGTAAGTCTGTTATATTAGAGCTTAACGAGGGATTAGATTTTTTTTTTAACATAAATGGTGCCGAGAACGAGGATTGAACTTGTGACACACGGATTTTCAGTCCGCTGCTCTACCACTGAGCTACCCCGGCATACTGTATAGCTTGCTTATTATATAGAAAAAAAATAATATGCAAATTTTTTTGTATTTTTTCAAGTTTTTTATATAATCCATTCATATTTTATGATTTAAGAAATAATAATGAAAATACAAGTTTGTACTTGAAAAATGTGTAAATCGAGATTTAGTGAATATATTTTTAAAAGAGTAGAAGGAGATATACAAAAATTTGCTCTTGAAAATATTACTTTAGAAACTTGTCCTTGTCAGTGACAATGTAAAAGTTGACCAAATGTTATCGTTGATGGGAAACTAGAAAATTATTCAGACCCGATAAAGATATCAAAAATAATTTTTGATAAAATAAAACAAAGAAAAAATTCAAAAAATGATCATGAAAATATTCAATAATAACCATTTATGCTACATATATATAATACTTTAACATTAGAAAAAGAAAGATTTAAGCCTCTCAGACAAGAAGAAGTCAAGGTTTATTATTGCGGACCTACTCCTTATAATTATGCACATATCTGAAATTTAAAAACATATATATATGAAGATTATGTAGTGAAAACTTTGAAATTTCTTGGATATAAAGTCAAAACTACGATGAATGTGACTGATATTGATGATAAAACAATTCGTGATAGTCAAAAAAATGGTGAAAAATTGCTTGATTTAACACAAAAATATACGAATTTTTTCTTACAAGACTTACAAAAACTCAATATTACTCTTGCAGATAATATAGTTCCTATTTCAACTCTTGTTGATGAAATGGTTATGATGATTAATGTGTTAATTAAAAGAGGATATGCTTATTTATCTGATGATGGAAGTATTTATTATGAGATAAAAAAATTTAAAAAATACTGAAATTTAGCACATCTTGATGTTTCTGGAATGAAGCAAAGTGTGAGAATTGATAATGATGAATATGAAAAAGAAAATGCAGCTGATTTTACTTTATGGAAAGGATATAAATCTGAAGATGGTGAAAATTTTTGGAATGGAGAATTTATTTTTGGAGAAGAAAAAAAAGTTTTAAAAGGAAGGCCAGGTTGGCATATTGAATGTTCAGCTTGTAATTTAAAATTTTTTTGAACTCAAATAGATATACACATGGGATGAGTGGATAATATTTTTCCTCATCATCAAAATGAAATTGCTCAAAGTGAATGATATAGTGGAAAAACTTTTTCAAAATATTGGATTCATGGAGGACATATTACTGTTGATGGGAAAAAGATGTCAAAATCTGCCAATAATTTTTATACGATTCAAGATTTGGAAGAAAAATTTCAGCAAATACCAAAATCAATTCTGTATAGAGCTATTAGACTTTCTTTTATGAATGCAAAATATAGAGAAAGTGTAGATTTTTCATTTGAAAAATTAGAACAAAATTTTAATACGATTAAAAAAATTGATGAAGCATTAAAAAAACTTGATAGAGTTATACAGTCTTGAAATCTTGAAGAAAAAACATTCAGAAGAAATATACGAGAAGAAATGCAAGATTTTATAGGAGAATATTGCGAAAAACTAGAAGATGATTTTAATATGCCAGAATCACTTGCTGTTTTCTTTACTTATATTACTTTTGTAAATACACAAATTGATTCTTGAGAATTGTCTCTTGGTGAAGCAAAGGCACTCATGGATATGTATAAAACTTTTGACAGTGTCCTTTGTATTTTTGATTTTAATATTTTAAAATCTGAGGAAATATCATCAGAAATAATGCAAAAATTTGAAGCAAGAAATAATGCAAAAAAAGAGAAAAATTTTGCATTTGCTGATAATCTAAGAGATGAACTTTTATCTCTTGGATATAAAATTATTGATGACAGGAATGGTGCGAGAGTAGAAAAGATATAGTATTATTCTTTTTTCCAATTCGTCAGTATATTTTCCAATTTTACTTCATAATTTCCATTATTTCTTGAACTATCTGACCATCTCACGATACTTTCTATATTGACACTTTGCCGAGGAGTTCCAGCACCACTAGGATAACTAATTTTTATTTCTCTCGTATAGAGAGGTAAAAAAGTAGTTCATCATCATTGAATATACAATCAATTCGCATCTTTATTTACTCTAAAATTATTTCTATAGGTAGTATTTGAATACGCTCATGAAGTTTGTAAAGTTAATATCCATCTGTTATCTGTATTTGAAGTGAGTATATAACTTCAAGCACTGACATATTTTGTAGTATCTGTTATACAGCTACTATTATAATTATGAGTAAACCAGCAATTATTATTATTCGCAGCAAAAGCAATCCAATTTGTATCTCTTATATTCGTTACGGCTTCAATTCATTCTCTTGCTATAGCAATCGCAACTAACCTATTTCCAGTACTATCAGAAAGTTTTTGAGAATTGATAAATATTCCATAGGTCCCCATTATTCATACTACTACTATAAGAGTAACTATAATAGCTTCAATGATAGTAGTTCCAGATTTTGATGAGAGCATTTTTTTATATTAATGATAATTTTCTGCATTGATTTTATGTTTTTTTATTGAAAATTCAAATTAATTTTTTTATTGAAAAAAAATGTTTTTTTTATACTATGATTGAAAATATTAATTTTTCTATAAAAATGAAGCATTATACCAATTTTAATTTTGAAAGATATACTTTTAATGAAATAACATGAGAGGCAACTTTTTGTTATAATTTTGATGAAGATTTGTTTTTTGAAGAAAAAATATGTTTTTTTGATGAACATTTTCAAAAAAGAAATGATATGAATATAAAAATTATCAATAACATATTATTGCATATTCATATAGCTTTATGAATTAGTTATTATAAGTTTTATCCAACAAAAAATCTTATTTTAAAAACTTGAAATTTAGAAACGGAATGATTGAATTTTTGGAAAAAATTTTATTTGAATGGACTGGGAGAATTTTTTTATAGAAATAATATAGATCCAAACTGACTTTTGAATTTTGAGTGCCAATCAGATATTATTTTTGAAAAAATAAATTTTAATACGAGTGAGAAATATCTCGTGCCTATTGGATGATGAAAAGATTCTATAGTTTCGATTGAACTTTTAAAAAAAATGTGAAAAAACATAGATGGAGTTACTTTTGCAGTGAATGATAATATATTATATGAAAATACAGCAATACATGCTCGAATTAAGAGACTTTTTATTAAAAGATATATTAATGATTATAAAAATTTAATAGAAGCATGATATTATAATTGACATGTACCTATTACTGGAATGATAGCTTTTGTTTTAGAATTAACTTGTTATATTTATGATTATAAATATATAGTATTATCCAATGAAAAATCAGCCAATTTTTGAAATACTCTTTGGAAATGAGTAGAAATAAATCATCAATGGAGTAAAAGTTTGGATTTTGAGAAAGATTTTGGGAACTATGTTTCAAAATATATATGAAATAATGTGAAATATTTTTCACTTTTACGACCATTATACGAATTGAAAATTGCCAAATTATTCGCTATATATGCAAAAAAATATTTTACGAGTTTTTCTAGCTGTAATACTAATTTTAAAATATTTAAAAAAGAAAATAATTGAAAATTGCCAGAACAAAAATATTGGTGTAATAATTGTCCAAAATGTGCTTTTGTTTATTCTATATTGAGACCTTTTTTAAGCAGTAGTGAAACGATAAGTATCTTTTGAAAAGAGTTATACGATGAAAAAAAATTAGAAACTCTTTTTAGAGAATTAGCTTGAATATCATGAATAAAACCTTTTGAATGTGTTGGAACCAATGAGGAAGTTATTTTAGCTATGAAAATGGCTTATGAAAAATGGGAATGAAAAAAACCATTTATACTTGAAATTTTTCAAAATGAACTACACTCTCATATGACGAGAGAAAAATATGAAATTTTAGAGAGAAAAATATTTATACCTGATTATGAGGAAAATATTATACCACAGGATTTACTACAAGAGTTTAAAAAAATTATATACGAATTTTAAAAAAATAATACAATAAAATCTATGAAGAGAGAAAATCAATTTATAATAAAAATCAAACATTTATTATCTCAATATCCGAGAGAATATTATGTATTTTCTTTTTTTGGAATCTTTCTTTTTTTTATCATTTCTAAATTATTTTCCTTTACTATTATAAATAGTGAATATTATAAAACTCTCGCACTTCGCCAGCAAACATCAAAAACATTACTGCAAGTATCAAGATGAAATATTTATTCATCAAATGAAAAATGAAAAGTATTGGCTACTTCTGTTGATCTTGATGATCTTGCTGTTGATCCATCAATAGAAGGGGATAAAAGTAAACTTGCTGAATTTTTACGAGATATTATTTACTCAGAAATATGTTATTTAAAATCAAATACTCAATGTAGAAAGTCTTTACAAAAATTTATTGAAACTCTCGATTTGCCAGATTTTAGGATGAATGAAATTTATATAAAAGATAAAATTGCTGAAAAATTACAGAGTATCTTATCAAGAACCAAGGTTACGAGTGTATTAATAAAAGATAATTTAACCGTAGAGCAAATTTTTGACCTTGAAAAATTAAAGCTGGCATGAGTCTATGTAAATGGTTCAAATTTATATGTAAATCCAGAAGAAATTATAGATCAAAATTTTATAGCAAATAAAATTTCATCAGTCACTCAAGATAATATTGATGATATTAAATTTTTAATAAGAAAAAGAATTTTAAAATATTTACCACTTCTTTCTAAAATATCGATTGGAACTTCAGAAACTATTAAACAAAAACTCTCAGAAGAAAAACAAGCCTATTCAAGATGATTTATTGGGAAAGAAAAACTCATAGGTTCTTTTATTATTCTTTCTCCAAATTGACAAAGATATTATCCAGAAAATGATATGGCATCTACTATACTTTGATTTGTTGATAATGATGGAGAATGAAAATATGGAATTGAATGATATTTTAATGATGTTTTAAAATGAAAAAATTCAAATACTTATGCAAAAAAAGATATTAAGTGAAGAATGATAGAACCAATGTCTTTTGAAGATCAGACCAATATTGCATGAGCAAATATTACTTTAACGATAGATAGAAATATTCAAAAAGCAGTAGAAGAAATTATTGATACTGATTTAGCAACCTATAGAGCAAATAGTATTAGTGTTATTATTATGGATCCAAAAAATGGAGCTATCATAACTATGGCAACGAATCCAAGATTTGATCCAAACACTTCATGAGATGCTTATGAACTTGAAAAAGTTACCTATATGAAATATCCAAATCCTCCGATAGATTTGCTTTGAGCAAGAGTTTTGGCTGTTGATAATATAAAAGGAACGGAATATATATATGATGGAAAAAAAATTTATTTGCGAGAAATCAGTAGGGAAGAGTTGAATGATTGGAAATTAGAAAAGTATGTTTTTACCAATAGAAAATGATGAGGAATTTATAAAAATGATATTATTCAAGATCTTTATGAGCCAGGAAGTATTTTTAAACCAATAGTTTTTGCAGCAGCTATTGATAGTGGAGAAATGAGTAGATATGATATGTATCAAGATAATGGATTTGTTCAGATTGATAATTATAAAATAAAAAATGTCTCAAAACAATGTATAGGATACAATACATTTCAAAATGCTATGAATTATTCTTGTAATGTTTGAATGATTAATATTGCAAAAAAAATTTGAGCATCTATTTTTTATAAATATATAGATAATTTTGGACTTGGGAAAAAAACATGAATTACTCTTGAATGAGAAGTATTTTGAAGACTCGATCCTTACGAAAGATGGTCAAGAGCTCAACTTTTTACTACTTCATTTTGACAATGAATTACAGCAACTATGTTGCAAATGGCAAGTGTATATTCTGTTATAGCAAATGGATGAGTCTATTATAAACCTCAAATAGTCAAATCAATCGAATTTCCAAATGGAAAAACTATTGTTAATAAAGCAGAAGCAACACATAGAGTGATAAAAGAATCTACTTCAAAAACTATGATGCAAGTACTTTTGGATTCAGTTGATCATGGAGTAGCAAAAAATTGAGCCGTAAAATGATATAGTGTTGCTGGGAAAACGGGGACAGCTCAAATAGCATATAAATGAAAATATGAAAGTGGAGAAGCTTCTACTATGTGATTTTATGCACAAATTGCACCAGTAGAAGATCCAAAATTTGTTATGATAGTAAAAGTAGAAAGACCGAGATCAAGTATATATGGTTGAGAAACTGTTGCGAGAACTGCAGCAAGAATTACTCAATATTTATTTAATTATTATGCTATCCCACCTAAAAATGTCAAATAACTATAAATATATAAAAATTCTGGTTTATTTGTAAAAAGTGTGTGGCTGAAATGAGTTAAATTTTCCCATAAAGGA
>JAVHSE010000069.1:0-8206 GCA_036172015.1 Patescibacteria group bacterium
CTCCTTTATGGGAAAATTTAACTCATTTCAGCCACACACTTTTTACAAATAAACCTTTTTTAATGAAACAAAAACTGCATTTTTTACACTTATATTTTTGTTTTCATTTATAGTTTTTTCAATTTAATTTAATATCTTTATTTTTACATTTAGGACAGTTTTTTTGCATATTATTAAATTAATTATTAAATTACTTCAATATACTATACATTTAACTTACTTAAAGCCAATATTTTACTAAAAATAGCACACTTTTTTACCCTTTAACCCGAACATAAAAAACATCTCGCAAGAGATGTTTTGAGTCCTTATAAATTACCATCAATCGAAATGATTTCTTTTTTAATTTTTTCGAGAGCATCATAAAATCATCTCAAATTGAGTCCATTTTTTCTGAGATCTTTATATTTAGTGAGTATTCTAAACATTTCTAAATTGAGTTCTTCTGATTCACATATGAGATCACTTTCATGATTTTCTTTAAAATAATATCCATTTTTCATTTGATGATTTTGAGCACTTCCAATCAAAGGGATAATAATTGAGTGAATTCCAAAAAAATAGAGTTCCCACAATGTTGTAGCTCCAGCTCTTGTAATAGCTATATCAGTCTTTTTATAGATTGCTCATATTTCTTTTTGAGAGATAAAATCATAGAGAGTAACATTATTAAATTTTTCAAATTCAGTTCTAAAATGAAGATTTTTTTCTCAAAGAATAATCGTAAAATTGATATCAATAAGATTATTTAAAATACTTTTGAGATGCTCAAATATAGTTGTTGAACCTTGACTTCCTGCAATAACGAGAATTTCTAATTTTTCGTTTTGCTCTATTTTTCACATTTTATCTATATTTTCTATGAGTTCTGGATTTAGTATTTGTCAAACGAGTATATGTTTTTTTTGATCAATTTTTTCGTTTGGAAAAGTATAAAAAACTTTGGTAGCTATTTTTCCAATTATTTTACTCGTGAGCCCTGAAATAGAATCTGATTCATGAATATAGATTTTTTTTCGTAAAAGAAATCCAGCAATACAAAGAGGAAGACTGACATATCCTCATTTTGAAAAAATAATATCAATTTTGTATACGAAAATATAATATATTCACCACAAAACTCAACTCAAGTTTTTGAGTGGTTCAAAAAAGTTTCGTATATCAAAATATCTTCTTAATTTTCCAGCAGGAATATGCTCAAATTTTATATTATTTTCTTCTGCAATTTTTTCTTCTCGTCCATCTTCTTCTCAAAACCAAGTAAAAGTGATATTTTTATCATCTTTTAAATAGTTATATATTGATAATAAAGGGAATATATGTCATCAAGTTCATCCTCAAGTCAGTGCTATATTTTTCATATTTAAAGTTTAAAAAAAGAAGTAAATTGTAATATTTTTTTATTTATATATTTCAATATAGTCACATTTTGACTTTTGTAAATAAAAAAACTACTGATTATTCAAACAATCATTCACACAAAAATATCTCAAGGCCAATGAATTCCTCCAGCAATTCTTGATAGCAACATTATCAAAATAAAAGGAATGATGAGATATCAAAATTTTGTAAATCAAAATAAGAATAAACTCATCAGAAATGCACTTCAAACACTCGCATGATCAGACGGGAATGATGCATCAGGTATATGATTTAAAATCAATTTTCACATATTTTTTAAATTTTCTTCTGGTCTTTCTAAATGGACAAACTGTTGAATGGTTATATTTATAATAACAGCTACGATAGTTGCATAACATATAAAAAGTAACTTATTTTTATTTTCAGGTTCTTTTTTATAATGAAAATAAAACCATCAAATTACTAAAAAAAGAGGAATAATAAAAATAGGAGCATCGGCAAAAAAATATACTATATTTCACACAAAATAATTATCCGTAAAAGAATTAAGATAGAGTGAAATTGGTTTATCTATCGTTGTATGGAAAATATTAAACAAGTTCATGTTTTCAAATTAGAAGGTAGTATTTTTATACTATCCATTTTTTATAAATTTCAAAAATAAAGTTGAAAAAATAAATATAAAGTATAAAATGAAAATAATTTATAAAATCTTCCAAAAAATAACAAGGTTGGAAGATTTTATTTTCTTTATTTATTAATAATGAGAGTATGGCTTTTCCAAATAAAGTAAGATGAATGCAGGATATATTACCAGAAACACATAAATACCATACATTTTTAAAAAAAGTTTTTAGACACGAACTTCGTAAAAATTGATTTAAAAGAATAACAACACCAGTGTTAGAAAGTAAAGAACTTTTTACTTCTGCTATTTGATCTGGAACAGATATTGTTGATAAAGAGATGTATAATTTGATTGATAAAAAGGGAAGAGAACTCGTTTTAAAACCAGAATCAACAGCTCCAATTATGAGAGCATATATAGAAAATGATATGCAATCAGAACCACAACCAGTTTTTTTATATTATGTCGAACCACATTTTAGATATGATAGACCACAAAAAGGAAGATTTAGACAATTTTTTCAAGCATGAGCTGAAATTATTTGAGAATCAGATCCTATCTTAGATGCACAATTGATTTATATTTGATATAAAATTTTAGGAAAAATTTGATTAGAAGGTGATTTTAAAGTCAAATTAAATAGTATTGGAACTCTCAAGGATAGACAAAAATATTTAGAAGAACTCATTTCATTTTATGAAAATAAAAAACATTTACTCAGTGAAGATGCTTTACATAAACTGGAAACAAATCCACTGAGATTACTTGATACAAAAATAGAAGATGAAATTATTTTAGCAAATCAGGCTCCAAAAATCACAAAATTTTTTAAAAAAGAAAGTAAAGAACATTATGCGAAAGTAAAAGAATACCTTGATCTACTCTGAGTGTCATATGAAGAAGATCATAAATTGGTGAGATGATTAGATTATTATACTCATACGGTTTGGGAATTTGCTGATAATTCTGGAAGAAGTCAAGATTCTTTTGGTTGAGGAGGAAGATATGATATGTTGAGTAAAAAAATAGGACATAGTGATGAAATACCAGCTGTTTGATTTGCTTTTGGTATGGAAAGATTAGTGGATGCTATGATCGATAAATGAATTACTCTAAAAGATAAAGATACGATAGATCTTTATTTTATTCAACTTGGAGATGAAGCAAAAAAAATTATTTTACCACTTACTCTGGAAGCAAGAGACAGATGAATTAATACTTTGGTTTCTCTCGGAACACCATCTCTCAAAGCACAAATGAAAAAAGCAAATAGACTCAATGCGAGATATGTTGTAATGGTATGAATTATGGAAGCGAATAGTGGAATTTATCAAGTGAGAGATATGTTTGAAGGAACTCAAGAAGAAGTAAAAAAAGACCATCTTATTGATTATATTATTGGAAAAATAGGAAAAGAAAAACTTGATTTTTATTCTCCAGCAGAAAGTATTATGATTAAAAATATCCCCATCATGCCTTCAAATGTTTAAAATAATTATTTTTTCAGATTCTTATCAACATTTTCAAGAAAGTATTTGCGAATATGAGAAAAGATTACACACCAATATTGAAATCATTAAATTAAGACCATCTAAAAGAAAAAATATTTCTGAAATTATTTCTGAAGAAAGTATTCTTTTACGAGATAAACTTGAAAAAATAAAAGGATATAAAATTTTACTCTATATAGAATGACAAAAATTCTCAACTCGAGAATTATATGAACTTATTGAATCTAAATCACAAAATTTTCCAAATATTGTTTTTATTATTGGATGAGCTTATGGAGTAAATATTTGAGAAATAAATCATTTCATAGATCTAAAATTATCATTTTCTGATATGACTTTTCCTCATAGTATGGCTTATTTATTATTACTAGAGCAAATCTATAGAATTTCAATGATGAAAAAATGAACAGGATATCATCACTAAAGGGCTGTATATAAATAAAATCAAATAAATGTCAAACTCATTTTTTGATTTTATTTTTTTTATGTGATATAATAGAAAAGAACTTAGTTTATAAGCAATAACCAATGCAATTTATAAAAATATTCTCTACGATCCTGTTGACTTTTGTATACTTATTTTCGACTTTTACTTTTGCTCTTGCTGATAATATGGTGTATTCTAAAAATATTAGAGCACTTATATTAGATAAATTTAAAAAAGAACAATATAAAAATATTTTTCAAAAAGATAATGTTGTACTCACTGATAATTTAAATTTTTTTGATACTCAAAGTAAAATAGATGTCTATACAACTCTCAGAGATGGAAATAATGAAAAGAAAGCACAATTAACGATTCAAAAAGATGTTTTAGAGAGCAGAGCATTAAATTTAGAACAAACTATACAAATTATTGATGAAGATATTCTTAAAAGTCAAGAAGAAATTTTAGATCTCAGTAGAAAAATATTTGCTACCAATGAAAAAATTGATGTCACCAAAAGAGGGATAGAAATTATTAATAAAGAAATGTATGAAAATAAAAAAGTACTTTTAGAGTATATTACTCATATTTATAAAAAGAAAAATCTTATATCTTGATCAGATGAAATTGATTCACTCAAAACAGTTTTACTCAATTCTGATAGTTTATCTGATGTTTTAAGTGATATTCATTTTTCTACTATTTTAGAGTCAGCTTGACAAATACTCGTAGAAAAACATAGAAAATTAGCAAAAGATTTATTTGTAAGAAATTTGAATTTAAAAAAAGAATACTCAGAATTGAAAGACCAAAAAAAACAAGAACTTTTAAAAAGAAAATCACAACTTGAAAAAAAAGAATTTAGACAAAAAATTCTTGATTTTACCAAAGGGAAGCAAGAATTATTTGAACAGTTTATTATGGATAAAGTAGAAATTGATAAAAAATTGAAATCAAGAATTATTCAAAATAAGATAAAATTAATCAAACAAAAAACTGAATTACTTGGAAAATACGATTGTAAATATTTTGATACCAATAGTCTCAATAATACTCAAAATACAATAGAATATGATGAAGAAACATTTTCTTGAAAAACAAATGAAGATAATTGTAAAACTCTCAATAAAATACTCACAGCAGAATCTCAATTGAAACCACTTGCAGATGTTAAAAACCCACTTTTATGGCCAGTAAATCCAAAAAAAGGTCTCAGTGCTTATTTTAAAGATCCATCATATGAAGATGAAGTTGGGTCCAGTCATGATGCTATTGATATAAAAATAGCTCAATGAAGTGATATTATAGCTCCAGCTGATTGATATATAACCTATGTAAAAGAGCCAAAAGATGAATGATATGCATATGTTGTTTTAAAACATACCTCTTGATTTATTACTATTTATGGACATGTAAGTGATGTATTTTTTAAACAATACGATGTAGTAAAAGCTTGACAAGTTTTTGCGAGAAGTGGAGGTGAATTTTGAAGTAAATGATCTGGACTTATGACTACTGGACCACATTTACATTTTGAAGTTCGGAAAGATAAACAAGTTTCAGATCCTCTTGATTATCTTGATTTAACTAAAATGGAATATGATAAACTTCCAAATGTAGAAAAAAATATTGATAAATATTTAGCTGATTATGAATATAAATATTGATATAAATTTGGATGAAATCTTTCTGTTCTTGATATGATTAGAGGCATGGAATGATTTAGAGAAAATGCATATCAAGATAGTGTTTGAATTTGGACTATAGGATATGGATTTACTTATCTCAAATGACAAGTAGTAAAAGAGTGAGATTATATCAGTAGAGAAGAAGCAGAAATTGAATTAATTAAAAAAGCAAAACATTATACAAATTTTAAAAATTTTATTACAGTACCACTCAATAATGATCAAGAAATGGCACTGACAAGTTTTGAATATAATTTAGGAAGAAATATACGGACAAAACCAACCGAAGAAGGTTGAGGAATGCCGATTATTGATATGATAAATGCTGGAGATATTGTCGGGGCAGCAGAGTATCTCAAAGAATTTAATTCAGCATGACATCAAGTTTTAAATTGATTAAATTACAGAAGAAATAAAGAAGCAAATTTACTCTTAAGTGGAATGGATTTAGATGTTTCAGATTTAGACCTTATTTATGGGGAAAATGAAGAAGAAATCCAAAGATAAGAAAATAAAATATAAAGTCTTGAAAATAATCAAGGCTTTTTATTTTATATAATTTTTATAGTAAAAAATACTTGATTTTTATAGTAAAAAATATATAATTAATATAGCTTTATTTTATCTATTTTAAAACAAAATAATCATATGATAACTTTTAACAAAATTGTTAATAAACTGTTAAAGAAATGATGAAAAGTAATATTAAAAAGTGATATTTTTGAAATCATTGATCCAGAAAAAAAGCCTGAATATACTACTATAGTAAACAAAACTATTTATCGATTAAAATCTGAAAATATCATAAAACCAATCAGAAATGGAATCTATATTATTCCAGATGCAGAAGATATTAAACTCAACGAAATAGATGTTTTAGAAAAATATTATTTTGCTCTCATAAAAAAATATATTACTTATCATGTTTGAAGTGATTATTTTATTTCTGGAAAAAAATCTTTAGAGATTCATTTAAAAAATTATGCTATTCCAGAAAAAATTATTATCGTAAATCGTACAATAAACAAAAAAATATTTATCTGAAATTATTGTATTATTTTAAAAACCCTCACGAAAAAAACTGATAATAAAGATATAAATTTATATTCAAAATTATCAAAATTAACCAAAGTTGTTTCTATCAATGATGTGAATTTTAAGATATCAAATTTAGAACTCGCACTCATAGAAAGTGCTCTTATAAGTGATAATATAGAAGGAATTGATATAGAAATACTTTCAAAAACTATAAAAAAATATGGCAAGTTTTTTGTAACTGAAAATTTTTATACTATTTGAGAGTTGAAATTTATTATGGCTTTTAATCGACTCAAAGAAATATCAAAAAATATTGATAAAAATTTATATCTTATTTTTTTAGATATTATCAAAAAAAATGGGGGATTATTTATAGGAGAAGGGTTAAGAAAAATATTTTAGAAGTTTTTTAAAACAAAGCAGAGATTTTTCATTTGATATAATTTATCACTCCTCATATATCTAATTTTTTTTCTATAACAATTTTATGTATATTTTTTCATTCTAAATATACACTACAAGGAATCGGTCTTTTTGATATATCTTTATTAGGAATATATCATGTTAATTTATAGTTTGTTTTTCAAATCATATATTATATAAATAAAATATTCCTAAATCGTAGATATGATTTAGGAATATTTTTATTTATAAATTATGTTATTTTTTTCAAATAAGATTTCAAATTTTTCTTTTAATAAGACTTCATAATGATTGACTAGGCTTTATTCATTGTTGATTATATATTTTTTTGTATAAAATAATATTTCTGATTTTTCATTCATATAAATGAGTTGAAAGTATTTCTATCAGAGCATCATTATGAATTCATGTAGTTAATTTAATATCTTTATCTCATCATTTGATAATAGGGAAAGTCATGTTTTCGTCCATAATTTTTGAATGTATTCAAGTTTCTTCATCATTAATCATAAGATATCAATTTATACTTACATTATCAATTATGTGCACTAAAAATCGTAGAGTTATATTGATTGAATTTTTTGGGGTATATTTTATAAAATTTATAATAATAATATCTCATGAATTACAATCTAAAGTGTCTATTTTTTGAAGTTCTCATTTTTGATAATTTCACATTGTTTGAATATTTTCAAAATATCAAAAAATTTTTGTTTGTAATTCTTTGTTGATAGAAGTTGGCTTCTTGTTTTCAGTTTCATTATTCGATGGAGTTTCCTTTGTTCTATTTTCACTTGATCGAGTATTTTCTGGTATTAATTCATTTAAATCAAGCTCTAACCAAGGTGTAGTAAGTTCATTTCATAAACTAACATATTCTGTCATAATTGAATCTCTTGGAAAGTCAGAATACTGCATAATTTCAGAATGACTCAGTCTACTGTTTCTATATAATGGTTCTGTTAATGGTCATGTTTGCTCTTTCATATGTTTTTAATAATATATAAGTATGTTTTTGAGAAAGAATATAGTATCTTATGAAAAAAGCATAACAAATCAAATTATTTTTTGAGATTTTGTAGAAAAAATAATTAAAATGTCGTAAAAGTAAAAAATAGAAATGTCGTAA
>JAVHSE010000070.1:0-29250 GCA_036172015.1 Patescibacteria group bacterium
TCTTTTTCTTACTTTTTTCCAGTTTATATTTCATAATTTTGCAGAGGTTTCTATAGATATTATGAGAGAATATCAAATAAAATCCATGAAAAATGAAAATAATAGATCTAAGTAACAAATAAAATTACTGAAATGTTTTTGAAAATATTTCTTCTCAATTACTTAATCTATATATTTTCAAGTAGTATCATTTTAATCATTCACTTCTTACTTCTTTTGAATAAATATAATTTTCATCTACATCAATTCATAGAACATCTCTTTTATCTTGAATAGTCATTTGTTCTGGAAAAGATCATTTTTTTGTCATCACTAATGAAGCTGATCAAACTATTCCATTTACGGTTCAATAAATAAATTGTTTTTTATCTCAAGTCCAAATTTTTGCTGAAATCGATCCAGGAATTTTTAAAATATTGTTTCCATTTTTTGAATCAATTAATCTACTTTCACCATATTCATAACCATAAAAATTATATAATAAATAATATCAGCTTGGAGAAAATTCACTAAATGATCAGAATTTCCAGAAAGGACATTCCATATTATGAACAATATCTTCATATGTAATATTATTATTTAATTTAGTACATTTTTTAATATTTATAATATCCGTTGCTCCATATACTCATGGTAATTCAAAAGTTTTTCATGATAAAGTGACTATAATTTTATCGGTGTCTTTTGAATAATCTTTTGGTCAAATATACTCAGCCTTAAAATCTCATTGAATCAAAGTAGTTCCAGTATTTTGTCTTTGTAATTCTCATGTTTTTATATTTTCATCAATTTTTTTCAGTATATTTGTAATATTTTCTTCAGAAAAAGAAGCGAAAGAATAATTATTTTTCATATAATCAAAATAAGTATCTTCGAGAGTCCATTTATTGGTATAATATTCATTTTTTTTATCTGAATATTGAGAGAAATATTTTATGATACTTTTATCTATCCGTTCACATGTAATTTCACTACATTCAGTATTTTGAGATTTTGAGATTTGATATTTATCTTTTATTTTACAAGTATGAGTATACGATTCTTCTGAAAAAAACATTTTACCACTTTCAAAATTATAATACATATGATTTGAAACTCCACCTCATCCACAAATAGTTCATTCTCACATAGTATCAGTAAAAATAACTCATGAGTTCGTGATGGTATCTATTCATCATAGAGAAAATTGATTTTCTTTTACATTTTCATAAAGTATTTTTCATTCTTTAAAAATGAATATTTTACATGAAGCATTTCATCACATAGCACATTCTGGTTGATTATTATTATCTCATTTTAATGAACCATTATTTGGATCAATAACAATAATATGGTATCAATTTTTTATCTGATCTTGAACGATCGAATAACTTCATGGTTTTACATAATTATTTATTCATTTTATTTCTTCAGAAATATCTCTATTTTCAGGAATACTTACTCCCTTATTTTGAGGAATATTCAATGGTTCCATTTTTTTCTTAACTTCTTTTGTTCATGTTTGTGTGTAATTTTCAGAGATTTCTGGAATACCTCTATTTTCAGATTTTAATTCTTCTTTTGAACATGATGAAATAAATAAAGTTAAAGTTAATATGATGAATAATATTTTTTTCATAAATACAATAAATTATATAATAAAATGCTGTACTATATATAACTATGTTTATATATTTAGCAAATTTTTTTATCTTAAAAAAAATATAAAAATGACAAAATACTTTTTTTGAATATACTAAGCTTCTTTATAAAAAGAATATATTTTTTCATTATTATAACAATGTTATTTACTGATTTACATTTAATAGAGCCTATCTTAAAAGCACTCGACAAAGAATGATATAAAAATCCTACACCTATTCAAGAGAGAGCTATTCCACATATTTTAGAGTGAAGAGATGTCTTGGGTTCAGCTCAAACTGGAACGGGAAAAACAGCAGCTTTTGCTATTCCTACATTACAAATTTTATCAAGAGAAAAAGAAACCTCAAATGTTCCTCGTGTCATAAAGGCTCTTATTCTTACTCCAACTCGCGAACTTGCTATACAAATAGAAGAAAGTTTTACTGCATATGGAAAAAATTTATGACTCCGTCATGCGGTAATATTTGGTTGAGTTTCACAATTTTCGCAAGTAGAAAAATTAAGAAAATGAGTTGATATATTAGTGGCAACTCCTGGAAGATTGCTTGATCTGATGAATCAATGATATATAAGTTTTAAAAATTTAGAAATATTTATTCTCGATGAAGCTGATAGAATGCTAAATATGGGATTTATCAATGATGTAAAAAAAATTCTTACGAAACTTCCTGATAAAAAACAAACTTTGTTTTTTTCTGCAACGATGCCAAAAGAAATATTATGACTGGCAAATTCTATTTTAGTGAATCCAGTAAAAGTTGAGGTTGCTCCGGTTTCATCAACAGCTGATACTGTAAAACAAGCTATTTACTTTGTGAGCAAAAGTAATAAAAAATTACTGTTAATAGATTTGCTTCAAGATACTTCTCTTGCTTCCGTTCTTGTTTTTACTCGTACGAAACACTGAGCGGATAGAGTTGTAAAAGATTTAGATAAAGCTGGAATTATTGCAGAAGCCATTCATGGAAATAAATCGCAAAATGCCAGACAGAGAGCATTGAATAATTTTAAGTCAAAGCAAACAAGAGTACTCATTGCTACTGATATTGCAGCAAGATGAATTGATGTAGATGATTTATCACATGTTATAAACTATGAATTACCAAATGAATCAGAAACCTATGTGCATCGTATTGGTCGTACCGGAAGAGCTGGACTCAATGGTACGGCACTTTCATTTTGCGAACAAGAAGAAAATGAATATTTACAAGATATTCAAAAACTTATTTGAAGAACTATTGATGTTATAGAAGATCATCCATATGCTATAAAAATCCTTCCAACAACAAAAGCTCAATCACATAAATCTTCCTCTTTTTCTCAAAAACAATTTTCTCCAGTAAGAAGAAAAAGTTTCAGAAGGTAAAACTATATTTATGATAAATATAGTTTTTTCTCATCTATATAGGTATTTTTTAAAATTTCTTCATTATTTTTTATTTCACCTTTTTTTACTTGTTCTTGAAAATTTTTCGTAAAATCTTTTGCTCTATAGTTTTTATCTCAATTATATATTCATACCATATTTCAAATATCATTTTTTCATGATAAAAATAAACTAAAATATTTTCAAAAAACAGAAGTAATATTTTTATGAAGTTCTTGATATATAACTTTTTCTTTCTCAAAATTGGCCATATTTATTGATATGATTCAATCGGTATGAAGTATCTTTTTGCATTTTTCAAAGAAATCAATATGAATAAGATTATTGGGAATTTTAGAATCTCACCCATAACAATCTATGAGAATAGAGTCATATTTATCGTCATTTCTTTGAAATAACACATCTAAAATATCAAAAGCATCTCAGATGATCAGATCCTTATTTTGTATGTGAAATATATCTTGAGAAATTTGTATCATACTCGGATCAATATCGACTCAAGTAATATGAATATTTTGAATATGGTCCTCTAAAAATTTAGCAAAAGTTCAGCCTCACATTCATAAAATTAAAACATGTTTTGGTATTTTTTTTATAAAACTTCCAAGTAAACATTTATTGATATATGGACAATAACTTGTTCGTTCTTGTATATTGTACCAAGAATAAATAATTTTTTTTCATCATGCTGTTTGAATACTCACTAAAGTTTCTCACCAAATGGTTTCTACTTCAATTGGAACTTGATAAAAATTTGAATGATAGAATTTTTTCATAGGTATATAAATAAATATTTTGTAAAAATCGAAAAAATTACTTTGTTTTTATAAGAGATATTTTTTGTTTTTTTGTGAGTTTTTTAATTCTTATTTCTTCTTTAGAAGCGAGACTTCTATTTTCAAATTCTTTCCAATACACCAGTTCTACTGGTCGTCTCGAAGCAGTGTATTTTGCTCATAAATGAGATGAATTATGTTCCGTGATTCGACGATTGAGATCAGTAGTGATTCCAGTATAGAGACTTTTGTCAGAACATTCTAAAATATAAATATAATACATATATGAAAATAAATACTACGAGCAATATATTTGCAAAAATTAAAAAATATATAGTATAGAGATACTTTGATTTTTTAATTTTTTATTATGAAAAAATATTTTTACATTATTATTTGAATCACTTATTTTTTATCACTCTATATTTTAAAAGAATGATTTATAAATAAAGGAGTCACTCAATTTATTAACACATACCTTTCTTTAGAAAAAATATATTATGTGTCTTATATTTTCGTTGTTATTTTTATACTCAATAATATTATAAATTCAATATTTAATAAAATCCAAAAAAAAGAAGAAAAAAAATCAGTTTCTAAACACATACTTCCGATTTTGAGAAAAATCATTCATATATTTGTATGGATAATAGGATTTATAACGATTATATCTAATTTATGATATAATGTATGAGCACTTTTAACTGGTGCTGGAATAGGATGAATTGCTCTTGCTCTCGCGAGTCAAAAAACAGTCGCAAACATATTTTGAGCTGTAAATGTTCTCATTAATAGACCATTCGAGCTTTGAGACAGAGTAAAAATATGAAACTTTGAATGAATAGTAGAAGATATTTGAGTGATTTATCTCAAAGTAAGAAATGAAAAATGACATCAAATTATGATTCCAAATGAAATTATTACAACTTCGGTTGTTGAAAATTTTTCTAATACCAAATAATTATGACTTTTGATTTGAAAGAAATATTTTTTCTCATTATTTGACTTATTATTTGAATTTTGATTTGAAAAATCATCAAATACAAAACTCTTAAAAAGCAAAGAGCTCTCTCAATTAAAAAATCAAAGTCAGTAATACTGTGAGAAGTATATGAAAAAGTTCTTCCATTTCTTCCAAATTTTCCTTATTCTCCTCGTGATATGACTTTTGTTTGAAAAGGAATTGATTATATCATTTTTGATGGACTGAGTAATGGAGATTTAAAAAAAATAGTATTTCTTGAAGTGAAAAGTGGAACTTCAAAACTCAATCAAAATGAAAAAATGATCAGAGATGTTATTTATAAAGAACAGATTGAATATAAAGAATATAAAATATAAAAAAGGGCCCTCGAAAGGGCTCTTTTTATGAATAACTCATGTTATCCATCACCAGTAGGAATTACTACATTGATATTTTCCCACATATCGTACTCCTATAAATAGTTGAAAAAAGTTCACATCACATACCTGTATGCATAAATGAGGAACATTTATAGTATATATGAAATATCTATTTGTCAAATTTTTTAATCTCTCATTTTAGCCAGAAGTCTTAAAATTTCTAAATACAACCAGACTAAAGTAACCAAAAGCCCAAAAGCAGCATACCATTCCATATATTTTGGAGCTTTTGCTTCAACTCCATTTTCAATAAAATCAAAATCTAATACTAAATTGAGTGCAGCTATAATCACAATAACGATACTAATAATAATACCTAAAATTCATCCTGTTTCATGAATAAATCAAATATTATACAGTCCTGTTACAGAACCAAATAATGAAATAAGATATATAAAAGCAATTCATCCGGTAGCAGCGACTACTCATAATTTAAAATTTTCAGTTGGTTTAATAATTTTTGTTTGATATAAAATCAACATACTCAGAAATACTCAAAAAGTTAAACTTACGGCTTGAATAATAATTCCAGGGTAACTAGCTTCAAACATCAAAGAAATTACTCAAATAAATATTCATTCAATACAAGCATAAATTGGTGCTAATATTGGAGCTAAAGTTTTTTTAAATATAATAATAAAACCTAAAATTAAATTTACTATTACAATAGGAATCATAAATGGGAGAAATAAACTCGCATAGTTCCAAACTCAAACAGCAAATAACACTACCAGTCCAAGTAAAATATATGACTTATTGGTTGTTCATTCCAAAGTCATTACTTCGCTATATTCTCAAGTAAATCATTCAAAAGTTTCAGCTTTTAGTGCTGGATTTCCACTTTTATACATGCTTTTATAATTAAAAAATAAATAAACAATTATTATATTATAGACCAAGTGTCATTTGTCAACAAGTATCACTACTTTTTCCTTGACTTTTATTTTTATTTTGAGACTCTAAAAACATTTCTATGATTTCTAAATCATATTTTATGTTATGACCTATTATTTCACTATCAAGTCAAAATATATAATGCATAAAATCTTTTAATTTTTGAGTTTCAATTTTTTCCCCCTCGTGAAGATGATTTATATAAAAAATATTTTCGTCATCTAAATAAATACTGACTCATACGAGTTGAGCTTCTATGACATTGAGGGATGTTGTTTCCGTATCAAAAAATATTTTTTTATATTTTGTGAGAGTATTTTTTAGTTTGTCTAATTGTTCATTATTTGAAATAATTTGTACTTTTAGATGAAGATCTTTCCAAGTTTTGAGGTTTTTTTCTTCACTGTATAAAGAATGAAATTCATATTTTTTAAATAACTCTTTTACTTCATTATTTAATAGAGTCTCTTTTTTAAAGATAAAATTTTCTAAATAAAAATTATCTATTACAATATCTTTTTTTATAGTTGCTAGTTTTTTTGATAAAAAAGCCATTTCTTTTCATTTTTTTAATTTTTCAAGAGTTTTTCCTGTGAGAATAAAATCCTCATTCTCAATATTATGAAATATATCTTCAATGGTTCCATAAGCATGTATTAAATCAACTGCTTTTTTTGGTCAAAATCATTCTACTCATGGAATATTATCAGAACTATCTCATACAATAGCTAGATAATCAATAATATATTCTGGGTTTACATCAAATTTTGTTTTCGCCAGTTCATAATCATACACCTTTCCTTTCATGGTATCATAAATTTTTACATTTTTTTTACATAAACTGTAGAGATCTTTATCTCATGAAAGTATATAAATATCATTATTTTGATCTTGTCATAAACTGGTTGCTAAAGTTCCAATAACATCATCAGCTTCACATCCAGAAATTTCAATTATTTCGAATCACATTTTTGAAATCATATCTTCAATCAGACTCATTTGAGTTCTCAAATTATCAGGCATTCTATCTCTGGTAGCTTTATAATCGGCATATATTTCATGACGAAAATTATCTCATCTTGCATCTTTGATAAATACTAAATAATCAGGGTTTTCTTTCGTGAGTTGTCATATAAAAAACTTTGCCATTCCAAACACAGCATTAATAAATAGTCCATCTTTGGTTTTAAATTCTGGTATAGCAAAAAACATACGATATATAAAGCTATTTCAGTCTATTAAATAAATTTTTTTCATTTTGAAAATATTACATTCTAATTATACTTCAGATTATATTTAAAAATAACAAATTACAAATTAACAATTAAATTATGAATATATTTGCAAAAATAATAATTACCACTGATAATAATATAAAAAATGCTATTATAGAAAGACTCAGTCTTAAGCAAAAAGAAATTATAAATGATTTGGAAATATTTATAAAAACAACCGAAGATGAAAATATAGTCCTTATTTTTTCACCAAATAAAGATTTTGAAAAAGTAATACATTATGCAAAAGATAACTATGAAATAATTAAAATACTCAATGTATGAAATAGTATCGCACTTTGAGATTTAGATATGATTTCATGAGATGTCATTATTCCAAATACCATAATAAATGAAAAAAATGAAGCAGTATTTTTTGATTCACTAATTGAAAAAAATTATGATTTAAAAAAATTTGGACTCATTTTAAACGGTATTTGTTTTAGTAAAGAAACTGAGTTTAAAGATAAAGAAGGAGTTCTTGATTTACATAAAGAATATATCGGTGAGATACTTGATGATGAGGCTTTTTTATTTGCCAAAGAATTAGAAAAAAATCATTTCATTTCTCTCTCAGTGATAATAAAAATTATTTCAAAAGAAGTGGAATATATAGAAAATGGAGTGGATATTTTAGAATTGATGATATAGATTTTTGAGCATCAAAAAAGTAAGATTTTAAATCTTACTTTTTTGATTCTTTTTATACAAATTACATTTTAATATTTTTTCTTCTGACCATAAATACAAAGAGAGTAAGAATAAAAGTTACAATTATCAATACATTTGTTTGTGTTCCAGTATCAGGAGTAGTAGTAGCTTTCATAGCAAGTTCTTCAGTACTGACTCAACTTGAAGATGTTGGTTCTGTAAGAGTAGTATTAGTAGGATTCATTTCAGTAGTTATTGGAGTTTCATTCGTTGGATTTACATCTGTGGAAGGAGTTACTATTGGAGTCGCTACTGTAAATTCAGGAGTGGTAAAATCATATAAAGCATTATTTACTTCTATATCTTTATTTGACGAATCTTTTAATGCTAAAATAGCAATGTAATCTTTTTTAGATTGAAGTGAATGTATCATTTTTATATTTAAATTTTTTCCATCTAAAACCATAGTTTCAACTTTTGATTCTAAAAACATTTTGAAATCAAAAGTAGTAATACTGAGTTCTTTATTTACATAGGCTACTATTTTTTTTGGATTACTCGCATCTATATATTCAATAGAAGTTTCTGTTTGAGAAACATTTGAGTTTAAAATTTTTGTTTTATCTCAAGAAAGATTAAAATCTATACTGGTATCGAGTCATTCTCAAACAGAAACAAGACTATAACTAGAACCATCTACTAATTCAGAATTTAATTCGATCACAATTTTTTTAGCACTATCTAAATCTTTATTTACAGATGAAACTCATATATCTTCTAAAATTTTTACTTCAGAATCTTTTGATATACCATCTATTGATTCTGATATTTTTAAAGATAAACTTTTATCATCTACAAAATCAATTCATTCAATTTTTAATATATTCAGAGTTCCAGAATTTGTATCCTGTATTGTTTTTGTTATAGGAGTTATTTCACTTCCAGTTCATAGAGATGAATCGATCGCTCCAGTGGCAATTATTCAAGTAGCATAAGAATAATTTAGAGTCAGGAATGTTAATACTAAAATAGCAAAGATTTTTTTTCAGTTTTTCATAAAAAATAATTAATATATAAAATAATGTACATTCAGTTTATCATAAAAATATTACAAAGTCAAAATATTTAGGCTCTTTTGTAGAAAAAATAATTAAAATGTCGTAAAAGATAAAAAAAGTTAAAATATAAAATAATAAATTTTAACTTTAAATGTACCAACTCATCAGGTTATGTAGTAAATTTTCATAAAATTACTAAGGTCTGGAAATATTACAAACAAACAAGTTTTTTCTCAAAAAGATTTTCTAATTTTTGCATTGGTGTGATATAATTTATTCATCAATGTTTTCTCTTTGTATTGTAGAAAACAAGCCAATCCATTAATTTTAAATTAAAATCTTTATTTGAAGTAAATTCATATTTTCTAAAAAATTGTTCTTCAAATATCCTCCAAAATCTTTCTATTTTTCAATTTGTTTGAGGTTTTCTTACTTTTGTATATTTATGTACTATATTTAGTTTTTCAAGCATTATCTCAAAGCTATGATACTTTCTTGATGATATATAATGAGTGGTAAATTCAAGTCAATTATCAGAAAGTAATTTTTTAATCGTTATTCCCTTATTTTTAAACCATTTATAAGTTCTTTTTAGAAAATCAGATACTGTTTTTGCTTTTTTATTTGGTAAAGTTTCAGTATAATTTATTCTTGTAGCATCATCTATTACAGAAGCCATATATTTTTTATGCTTTGTTTTTTAAATACATATTCATTGGATATTTCCATCTATGCATAATATGTATTATACACTCTACGTTCTTCTTTATCTTTTCATTTTGAAATTTTCATTTTTTCTGTATAGTTATTAAAAATTTCTACACAACCTGATTAAGTTTTACAATTATATCAAATCTCTTCCTTATAGTAAATTTTTATAAACTACCCTATGAATATTGCAATAATGATGTCAGTTTGATGTCACAACTTATGAGATGAGTTGATTTTAAAAAATGAAATCCAACTTTTGAAAGAAACATATTGACATAATACAAATTTTAAAATTTTTACCTATGATCTCAACCATATATTTTATACGAATGATAGGATTCAATATATTGAATATTTTCCAATTTGAATCAAAAATCCACAAAATATCGTTCGAAATATAAAAAATTATTTTTTATTTGTTCAAACTATTTTTTGGGCAAATAAAGTGGTAATTTGATGAGGATGAATCATGTTTGATAATGAATCTTGAAATTATTCAAATCCACTCAATCAATGGATTTTTAGAACCAGTTTTATAAAAATGATGAAAAAAGATATCATTTTTTATTGAGTAAGTATTGATATAAAAACAGAAGAAAATTTGAAAAAAATAAAAAAAATCTTTTCTACTGGAAAAGAGATTTATGTAAGAGATAAAGCAAGTTTTGAATTATTACAAGATTTATGAGTGAAATCAGAAATTATTTTAGATCCAGTGTTTCATGATAATGGAAGTATTGGATGAGTAAATTACAAGAAAAATTTTTTAATAAAAAAAATCGATGCTCAAAAGTTTTGTTTGAAAGATTTAGAAAATATTGATTTTCATAAAAAAATAGTTTGATTCGCTTTGAGGAGTTCATATTTGAATAATGAATATCAACTTATAAATGAAATCATTGATTTTATTTTAAAAAATTGATGAACCATTATTTTACTTCCTCATTCTTTTCATCAAACAGATGATACAGTAAATGATTTAAAATTTTTAACTCAATTTATAAAACCATGAGTACATATTACTTCATCTCTAGATGAAACTTATCAAATATATAAACAAAAAAAAATACACTTTTGTCTATCTATGAGATTACATTCAATGATTTTATCTCAAATCTATGCCATAGATTTTATAGGTATAAAATATGCTCAAAAGTGAGATATTATGTAAATTACATTACATTTGCCATATTAAAAAAAGGTAGAAGTATAGCCATAATCATGGTTCCAACAACAGCTCAAACAAATATAATAACGACTGGTTCAATTACATTTGAAAGTCATTTTACGATAACATCAACTTCTTTATTAAATTTTACAGCTATTTTAATCAGAAGTATTGGCATTTTTCATGTTTGTTCTCAAATTTTTATAACCGATGCCAATTCTATTGGAAAATAAGCATCATCTTTTCATTCTTTGAGTTTTCTTATTCACATCAGTTCACTCAGAGCGATTCACTCATTGAGTTCGAGACTTATTTCGTTGAGTCTTTTTTCATAATAAGCATTATCAAGACTTTTTTTACTTATTTCTAAAGCTTCATTAATCATAATTCCATTTTGAAGGAGAGTTCAAAGAGTGCTGGCAAAAATAGCGAGTATTTTTTTTCTTATCAGTCATCAAAAAATTGGTATTTTTAATACGATTTCATCAGCATATATTTTTGTGCTCGAATGATTTTTAAAAGTAATCAGACATCAAAAAATAAAAAATAATCAAAATCATATTTTTATGTAGTTATCTTGTAGAAATTGAGAAGTATTTATAACATTTTGAGTTAAATCTGGTAAATTTGCTCTCGAATCGATATACATTTTTTGGACTTTTGGAATAACAAATAACATAAATCCGGCTATCATAGCTATGGAAAGAGTAACTATAATACTTGGATATATAAGAGCTCATATGACTTTTGATTTTAATTCTGCATTTTTTTCCTCTCTATCTCTGATTATTTCAAATGAATTAGCAAGTTTTCCTGTAATCTCTCACATTTTTATCATATAAATATCAAAATTTGAAAAAATTTTATCAAATCATCATAATATTTCAGCAAGTTTTTTTCATCTATTTATTTCTTTTGACATGGTTTCAAGAAGAAATTTTATATTTTTATCTTTTGTTTGAAATAACATAATAGACAAAGAATTTGTTATTGGAATTCCAGAGTTAATTAAACTATATAAAGAATCAAAAAAATTAATTTTTTGTTTTTGATTTAAATGTAATGATGTTTTTTTATTTCATAAAAGCTTTATTTTATCAACAAAACTTTTGAAATGTATTTTTTCTTTTTTTTCTTCAATGAGCGTAGACTCTTCTCTTTTCATTTTTAGAACTTATAATTTATAATTTTCAATCTCTATTTTTACTTATTGTATCATTTAATTTGTTTTTTTACAAAAAATTTTATAATATACTTATAAATTTTATTTGCTTATCATAAAAAATTATGTTTAAAATATTTTGAATCGGGTGAGATGATGAACATCATGATGATGGAAAAGTAGAAGTAATTCATTCTCATGAAGAAATACTCGATCAAGAAGTTGGTCAAGTAGCTCTTGATGTATTAGAATCCGATGAAGATGTATATATTATAGCTCCTATTGCATGAGTAGAATATGAAGATATTGATCTCTCTATAAATAAAACCGTACTCACTATAAAATGATCAAGATGAAAAACTCAAGAATATGATATCGAAGGAATTCATATAAGAAATAGCGAATGTTTTTGGTGAAAATTTATTAGAAATATTATACTCCCAGAAAATTTAGCATTAAATAAAATAAAAGCTTATATGCAAAATAATTTACTTATTGTAAGTATACCAAAGTTAAAATTTGATTCAAAAAATATAAAAATAAACAAAGTAGAAAGTTAAAAAATAATTTTCTTTCCATTTTACTTTTTTAATGTAATAAATGACATGTTTTCAAAAAATAAAAAAATAAATTATTGAGCAAAAAAAGTTGATAAAATAGTTACTGGATTTATTATTGGATCGGCACTTGTTTCAATATTTTGACTTACTCATACAAAAAAATGAAAAGAAATTTCAAATGAAGTAAAAGTGATACTTTCCCCAACTGTACATAAAGCTTCTTCAAAAGCGATGTGAATCATAGGAAAAACTCTTGTTTTTTTTGCTGGAATATTTTCTAAAAAATAACATATGAAAATTATTATATTATTTATTTGTTTGTTTTTATTTCATTTTACTTATGCAGAAGATTGAATTCTTGATACATGTTCTGTTACCTCAGAATTAACACAATGTATAGAATCAAATAAAAATTGAGATCCAAGAAATATTCAAGATTTTGTGTGTTTGAGTTCAAATAATTCATATGAAATATTATTACAAATAATTTTGGATAAAGAATTTAAAAAAATTGATAAAGATATGGAAACATATCTAGTAAAATTAGAAGATAATAAAAATGAATTTTTTTGACCAGAATCAACAAAAAGTTTATTAGAATGAATAGATGAAATTGAATCGAAATTTTCACTTTATGATGAGGGAAGTTTTTGAAAAAGGTATATGGAAAATTGTTGAATTTGACTTATTGCAAAAGCTTCAGAATGTTTTTCTTCGATTCCTTCCATTCATATAGAAAAATATTTTCAAGAATCAACTTGTAAAGCTCTTGTGATAACAAAATTAGAAGTATTTAAAGGAGTTTCTTATGATATTTTGAAATTAAATAAATGACAAGTTGCGAAAGATGAAAAGAAAAAAAATACACAAAAAAGAAGAACAAAATATGATAAATTATTAGAAATAATCTCAATGAATATTTGATATTTAGATAGAATATGGAAAAAATGGCCTTCAACAACTAAAAATCCTCATAAATAATTCGTATTTTATGGAAGAAATAATTAAAAAATATAATATTAAAGCGAAAAAATCATTCGGGCAAAATTTTTTAATGGATGAAAAAATTCTTCATGATATTTCTGAAATTACCAATATCTATTGAGAAAATATTTTGGAAGTTTGACCATGATTTTGAGCACTTACTTGAAAAATTTTAGATAAAAATCCTATCAGTTTAACATTAGTCGAACTTGATAATTTTATGGTTGATATATTGAATGATAGAATAAAACATCAAGAATTAGAGACTATAAAAACTCATTTTGAAATTATAAATGCAGATATTCTTACTATAGAATCAAAGTATGAAAATTATAAAATAATAGCAAATATTCCATATTATATTACTTCACCGATTATTTTTAGATTTCTTTATGAAGTAAAATACAAACCGAGTGAAATGATTATATTGATGCAAAAAGAAGTTTGAGAGAGAATTACTGCTAAAAAATCCTCAGTATTATCATTATTTATTCAAAAAAAATGTATGGTACAACAAAAAATATTTGTTTCTAAAACTTGTTTTTCGCCATCTCCAAAAATTGATTCATGAGTATTGTTTTTTCAAACACATACGATGTATGATGATGTAAATGATGCATTATTTTTATCTTTTATAAAAGCAAGTTTTTCAAATCCAAGAAAAAAAATGGTAAATAATTTAGCAAATGCTGGATATAATAAACAAAAAATTCTTCTCAAAATATGAGAAATATGATTCAATGAAAATACGAGAGCAGAAGAATTATCGATTGATAATTTCATATTTCTTTTCAAACAGATTCAATAATTCATTATTTATAGTGAATTATTTTGTTTTTATCAAATCTTTCATATAATAAATAAAATTTAATTTTTAATCCACAAATATGAAAAAAATCATTTTATTTATTATTGGAATAGGAATATTTTTATCTTGTTTTGATGTATTTGCAGGTATTTTTGATACTCCAGCTGATGTTATTTATTGTCCAAATAATCTAGATGGAACTCCAACTTGTTCGTTAACTGGATGAACCCAGACTGTAAAAGATGGACTTACGAGCATTAATACTACCGATACTACTTCAGTCTATGTACAAAATATTGTGAAATATTTATTGACTTTTCTTTCTATAATAGCAGTTATATATGTTATATATGCATGATTTAAAATTCTGGTATCTGGATGAAATGAAGAAGATATTAAAAAATCAAAAACAACTATTTTTTCTGTAGTGATTGGAATTATTATTATATGGCTTGCATATGCTATAGTTTCATGGATATTAAAATTTGTAACTTTGACTATTTAGTTTTTTCCTCATTTTTTTTTGCAAATAATAAAATTGTATGATAATATTAAGTATATTTTACATTATAACTTAATATATATGGTTTCTACCAATGAATATATAACTGATACGAAAGCGACAAAATCAATGTATGTTGCAGCTGGAAGTTTCCTTCTTGTTTTGGTTTTAAATATTTCACTTTATTTTTATAATGCTTCTTTACTTTCCACCTCTGAAAAATACACAAAAGAGATAGTTACTTTAGAAGAAAGTATAAAAAAAGTGAATAATGATGATAAAGTTACTTTGTATACATTAATACAAGCAAACAAAATATTTTTAGATAAATATGCATATTTATCTAAAATACCAGAATTTATAAATAATATAAAAGAATTATCAAAAACTTTTCAAGTTACTTTTGAAAATTTTACTTATTCAAATTCTACTATAAATTTTTCAGCTCTCGCAGTTGATGATGCGGTAAGTTTAGGTTATGAGAAAACGAAAAAGTTTATTTGAAATTTTAGAGATAAATGATGAAAAGATATTCCTCTCAATAATCAATTATTTTCGCTTCATTTTATTGATTCTTTTCAATGACAAAATCAAATACGATTTAATGTAAATTTTAAATTAAAATAAAATATAACCTAATTATCTTTGTATGAATAATAAAACAAAATATTCTTTATTTACTTATTTATTTTTAGTAGCAACTTTATTTTTATTTCTTTTTACGAAAGATTTTTACACTCAAATGGTAGAAAATAAAGAACAAATAGCACTATTAGAAACAAAAATCAAACAAAAAACTCAAGAATATAATAAAATTTCAAAAATTAAATCTCAAATAGATGCTGGAGAAATGAAAGATATTCAGTTTAATAAATTTTTAATTCAATTTCATGAAGATGAATTGATAGATTATTTTTATGCTTATGGAAATCAGCATCTTACGAATCTAAAAATAGAATCATTACATCTTTCTGAGTGAACATTAAATGAATTTGGATTTCACGAAGCAAAAATTAATTTAGCTGTTACTTTTAATTCTGAACAAGATATGATAAATATGATTAATTTTTTACTTATGAGTGATAAATATAATCTCTATATACATGAATTTAATTACCATTTAGGGCAAGATCCAAAATTACCTATACAAATTACACTCCCTTTAAAAGTACTTTATAAATAAAAATTAGCATTTTATTACACCAATCATTATGAATAATTGAAATGAACAAATAAATGTTCTTGAAAAAGAATTTTACCTTTTTAAAAAGGTAAGTTTAATGGATAAATTTAATTTTTATGAATATCTCTCAATTATGTTAGATGGAGGGGTAACCATTACTGAATCTTTAGAGTCAGTTTGAAAAAAAATGAAAAATCTTTATTTTAAAGAAAAAATTTCAGAAATACTTTTATTTATTTCTTCTGGAGATAGTTTGAATAAAGCTATGAAAAAATTGCCAGATATTTTTACACAATCAGAGTATTCTATAATTGAAGCATGAGAAAAATCATGAACTTTAGTTTCTACTCTTTCTTCACTTGCATGAGAATTTAAAAAATTATATGAATTAAAACAAACGATTACCTCATCTTTAACCTACCCAATTATAATTTTACTTTTTTTAATTGTGGCTGTTTTAATAGTAATGACCTATGTTATACCGGGAATCATTCCATTAATAGAAGAATCATGAGTAGAAAAACCTTTTGCTACCGTGGCACTTATTGCAACGAGTGATTTTATAAGTAATAATATTTTTTGGATACTTTTTTCTACTCTTTTTATGATTATTTTATTTCTATTTTTTAAATCTTCAGATGGATGAAAAAAATTTATAGATAATGCATTATTAAAAACTCCACTTGTTGGGAATGTATATAAAAATTATATTATTTCATCAAGTGCTTCGATACTTTGAATATTAATGAATGCTGGAATTCCTGTTGTAAAATCAATTATACTCGTTTGAAAATCAAGTAATAATACTATTTATGAAAATTTATTTAATGAAGTTTCTATGAAAGTTTGAGGATGAAAAAAAATAGTCGAATCTATGATTGAAACAGATTGAGAAAATGAATATTTTCCATCAGATTTTTTACAATTATTATCTGTTTGAGAAAAAACAGCCTCTATTGATAATGTGTGTAAAAAAATAAGTAATCAATATACGAGAGAAGTGAATTATTCTCTTGCAAATTTAGTAAAATGGATTGAACCTTGAGCTATATTTGTAGCTTGAATATTTGTATTATGGTTTGCATTTGCCATATTTTGAGCTATATTAAAATTGACAGAAACAGTATGATAAATCAATGAAAAGTCAAATATCATAAACAATGATTTACATTAATCGAATTAGTCATAGCTATGACTATATTTTTTATAATTATGATCATGACATATGTTAATTATGCTTATTTTCAAAATATTGCAAAAGTAAAACTCAGTTTAAAAGAAATTTCTCAAAGTATTAATGAAGCAAGAAATTTAGCTATTTCTTGATTTGAAAAAAACTGAATCAATCAATCAATTTGAGTTTATTTTGATATAAGTAATAAAAATATTATTCAATTCTATTCATTTAATTACAATTCTGGAATTCTTTTAGATTCAAATCAGCTTTTAAAAGAGAGAAAATTGCAAAATAATATTGGGATAGATGTTATTTCATCACAAGATAAAATAATGATTTATTTCTCATCTATTTCTGCAAAACCTGAAATTTATTCTTTTGATTCTGCAGGTATAAAAAGTGTTTTTTCTCCTTGAGAATTAAATTTTAGTATATCTTTTAAATGAGCTTCAAATTTTCCTTTAAAAAGAGAATTAAAATATTTTAAAAATACAAATGTAGTAGATTATTAAATAATATTTAAAAAATGAAAAAATATAATAATGGATTTGCGATTATTGAAATTTTAGTCTGAATCGTCATATTTACTTTATGACTTACTGGAGTGTATACTTTGATTCTATCAACTATGAACCTCAATGAATATTCAAAAAATTCAATTATTGCAACGAATTTAGCCAGAGAATCTCTTGAAAATATAAGGAATTTGAGAGATAATAATTATAAAAATTTATATAAATGGAATAAATTACCAGGAATTTCTAATTTTAATGATTTTTTTTCAACTTGAGTATATTATATAGTCGAGAATGATGATCAAATTTCTTCTGATAAATTTTTAAAAATGGATCCAATCTCTGATTTTGCTGAAGGAAAAGAATTTTTATCTACAAAAATGCAATCGTATCAATTATGTTGAGATGGAGAACATAAATATACTTATGATTGTCATCTTCCAAATACAAAAACTTATTTTTATAGATATATAAAATTTGATGAAGTTATGTATAATAGTTGATGAGTGAATCTCATTATCCCAAATAGTCTGCAATTAACATCAAAAGTTATTTGGCAAAATAGATGATATCATGAAATTGCATTAAAAACTATTTTAACTGATTATTTAAGACAATAATATGATAAAAAATATATCTCAAAAATGATTTACCCTTATAGAAATAATAGTTTCTGTTTCGATTTTATCTATAATAATGGTTTCAGTATTTACTATTTTTATGTTGTCAACTGATTTAAATAATAAAATTGATATAAGTAGATCTTTACAAGAAAATATTAAAAATATAGAACAAATAATAACCGAAGATATCAAGCTCAATCATATTACCTGAGTCAATAATGATATCATAAATGCAAATTGTTCTCTTTCAAGTAGTGTAAAATATAGTTCATGAACCAAATTATGTATCGGAACGAATAGTTATTATCTCGCGAAAAAAAATATAGTTTGAAATTGGAGTAGAGTGAGTGATTATAATGAATGTATACTATGAACTATCAGTTGCTATCTCGTAAAACATACTAGAACTGAAATAACACAATTATCAAATAGTTGGGTTGATTTTAGAAATCTCTATTTTTATGTATCAAATAGTAAAGTAAAAAAAGTAACCATTCATTTTCAAATCCAGCCTTCTATACATAAGTGAATAAAACCAGATTTGATAAAAAATAATACCATAAACTTTGAAACTACTCTTTCTGAAAAATTATATAATAATTAAATTATAGCATGAAATCATATAAAAATAATTCTGGATTCTCTGTAATATTAGCGATACTTATGACTTGATTTATGTTACTTCTTACTACATGAATTTTTCTTTTAGTATTAAGCGAAAATAAAGATACCAAAGGTATGGAATATTATTTTAAAAGTTTAGAATGAGCTGAATGAGGATTAGAGTTAGCTATGCTCAAAGCAAAACAATTTGATTATTCTTATGATGAAAAAATAGATTCCACTCATCCGATTTCAAAAGTACTCTGTAAAGATATAAATAATTGTAATCATAAAGATGTTATTATTACTTATGATCTCAATTCTACTGGAACATGAGTGAGAGATAAACAACTGGAAAGTGGAAAATTTGATATATATCCTCTTTTTTCAAAAAATATTGATGGAAGTAATAAAAAAGTAACAAATATATCAAAGACCTGATTAAATAATGATAATATAGTTTGGAATATAGTTTGAGAAAATTCATGAATGAGTGGAATATGAAATTTTACAAATATAACACAATGAAATTTTAAAACAATATGAGGAACGTATTGAAATGAAGTTTCATTTGACAAAAAATCTATTGAGAATTTTTTAAATGTATCCGAAAATAATTATCTCATCTTACAAAATATAGGATCTTCAGAAATAACATATACATTAAACTCTCTAAATAATTGAGAATATTTGACCAAAGATGCATCCAATATTATAGCAAGTTGAGAAAATGAATGAATGAAACAAAATATAATAATCACTATTAATAATTCAAAATACCTGAATTTACTCAAATATTCAATTTTTTCAAATTAAATAAAATGGCTATTTAAAGCTATTTTATTTAAACATTGCTTTTATAGACAGAAAAAATACAAAAAGATTTGCAATTTACTTTAAACTAGCTATATTATTGATGTTTATTTTATTAATAACTTTTTTTTATGAAAAAACAAGATTTTATAAAAGCAGTTGCTACTACTGCTAGTTTAAGTCAAGATGCTGCTTGAAAAGCTTTAAATGCTATGGTTGAAATTATTACTGCTGAATTAAAAAGTGGTAGTGAAGTAAATATTACTGGTTTTGGTGCATTTAAAGTTTCTAAAAGAGCTGCTAGAAATGGAGTAAATCCAAGAACTGGAGCTAAAATTGCTATACCTGCTATGAAAACTCCTGTTTTTAGAGCTGGAAAAACTTTAAAAGAAAATGTGAGATAATTTAAAAAAATAAAAAATACCTAAAATTAGGTATTTTTTATTTGCTTTTTTGTATAATAAATATTATACTAAAAAAGTATATTTTAAAATATCTCACTTAAAATAATATATTTAAATAATGAAAGAAATATTTATAGATGAAATATGATCTGATATTATAGATAAAAATTACTTTGGTAGTTTTTATAAAGATAATATTTTCAAAATAGCATTTTTATATAAATCAGACTTTAAAAATACTAAATTTTTAAGAGATTATTTACTTATAATTTTTGATATATTAGGACTCAATCCTATGTGGAAAAATAGGTTTGTTTTAATTTTAGATGAATTAAATAATAATGCAATAGAATATGGAAGTGGGGAATGATCAATAAATATATTTCGACTTATTTGAAAATTAGATGGGAATAAATTATTTCTGAATATAGAAGTAGAAGATGAATGAAATGGAAAAAATCCAAAAACATCAACAGAAATGAATAATTTAAGAAATAGTAGAATAGAAAAAGGGTTTGATAACCACAATTCAATTAGAGGAAGAGGATTATTTTTAATTATTACTAAATTGGTGGATGAGCTCTATTTTAAAGACTCAGATAAATGATGATTAATAGTTTGAGTAAATAAAATATTAGAAATTTAAAAAAATAAGATATTATCTTATTTTTTTTGTGCTATAAAGTAAACTCTTTCTGATTCATGAGTGATAATTCAATAATGAAAATCTAATATTTCTAAAATTTGAAATCATTTATTTCTAAGTTCTTTTTTTATTTTATCTATAGGAAAAGAGTTTTCTTTCACATTTTCTATAATGAGGTCATATCTTCCATCAGGAGCTTTTTTAAATATTTTTATTAACCATTCATAAATACGATCTTTTTTAAACATTTCCAGACAAACACTATCATCTCAAAAATTATAAAATTGAGCAAATTCACGAGTAATATTTTCAAATTCAAACAAAGTATTTATATCAAAAATTAAAATCCCATTTTCATGTAAATGTTTTGCACTCATTTCAAAAAATTTTTGCCATTCTTGCCATATAAGTAAGTGACAAATAGAATTATAATTACATAAAATAACATCAAATTTTTTTTGTAAATTAAAATTTGTCATATCTCATAGAATGAGATTATTTTCATTGAGATTTTCTTTTGCTTTTACTAGCATTTTAGGATTTATATCAAGTCAAGTAATTTGATATCAAAGTTTATAAAACTCTTTTGCTACTACTCAAGTTCCACATGCAGTTTCAAGTATAGATATATTTGAATTATTTGTTCATTTATATTTTTGTATTAATTCAGATAAAAAATCTACTTCTTCATTGATCGGTGAATTTATTCATCTTACTATAGCATCATAGTATTCTAAAAATATATTGTATGAATTCATTATAAAAACTAATGGATAAAATTTTATAAAAAAATAACTACTCATGTAAAAAATACAAATAAAAAACTTTTTCAATATTGAAAAAGTTTTTTATTTTACAAACTATTTTTAATTATTTCTTCAATTTCTCAAGCAACTTTTTGATTTTCAGATAAAAATTGTTTTACATTTTCTCTTCATTGTCACATTTTTATTTCTCCAAATGAATAGAATGAACCTGACTTTTTAATAATTTCAAGTTCTGTCCCAATATCAACTATTTCTCAAATTTTTGATATTCCTTCATTATACATAACATCAAATTCAGCTTCTCTGAAAGGAGGAGCTACTTTATTTTTCACAACTTTTACTTTGGTTCTATTTCCAGTAGCTTCTTTATCTACTCCAGCTCAAGTTTCTATTTTATCTTTTCTTCTCACATCAATTCTTTGAGAAGCATAAAACTTTAAAGCATTTCATCAAGTAGTAGTTTCTGGACTTCAAAACATAACTCATATTTTCATTCTTATTTGATTGATGAAAATCACAGTGCATCCAGTTTTTGATATTGGTCATGTTATTTTTCTTAAAGCTTGACTCATTAAACGAGCTTGTAATCACATATGTGAATCTCACATTTCTCATTCGATTTCAGCCTTTGGAGTCAATGCAGCTACAGAATCCACTACTACTAAATCAATAGCTCAAGATCTCACTAATGCTTCAACTATTTCTAAAGCTTGTTCACCATAATCTGGTTGTGAAATAATAAGGTTGTCAATATCAATTCATATTTTTTTTGCATAAGCAGGATCTAATGCATGTTCAGCATCAATAAATGCTGCTGTTCATCAAGCTTTTTGTATTTCGGCAATTGCATGAAGTGTTAAAGTTGTTTTTCATGATGATTCAGGACCATATATTTCAACTATTCTTCATTTTGCATATCATCCTCAAAGAGCTATATCAAGTGAAAGAGAACCAGAAGAACTTGTTTCTATATTCATGGAATCTTTATCTCATAATTTCATTACAGCTCATTTTCAAAATTGTTTTTCTATCATTGCAAGAGCTTGTGCCAGTGCTTCTTTTTTATCCATTTGTATTTAGTTATATAAATAAGTGTATATTTAGTATATTAAAAATATTTATAAGTCAAAACTTTTTTATTTAATTCTATAATTTTCTTTTAATCAAGCATATGTTCAAACAGCTATATTATTTCCTCAACATTTTACACATGCAAATACATATGAATTTGGATTTTTTCTTTCTGTTTGTACTATTTCTTCACAATCTTTGCAATAAAATGCAACTTCTCATCTTTCAGAATTGAAAGTATCTCTTTTTTCAAAATCATCTATATTTATAAGGTCATTATAATTCATTTTTTATTTTTTATTAAAATAAAGTAAGGATTTGAGTCTGTTCTTTTTCAATTTTTATTATTTCTTTTTTATATAATTCCATAAAAACTTTCAAAGTCGCTTCGACATCGACTATAGCATCATGGGCTCAAATAAAATATTCTCAAAAAAGCTTTTTGTAAAGTTCTCCAAGTTTTGGATATTTAAATCTATTTCCATTTCACGGTAAAGCACAAAAATCGACGGTTTGTTTCATCGTACAAATAATTTGCTTTGGTTTATATTCAAATTCACGATTGAGTCTTTTTAGTTCTATTTTTATCATATCAGCATCATATTCTATATTATGTCATATAATAACATCACTGCTATTAATTATTTCTAAAAAAGTATCTAAATATTCTCATATATCAGGAGCTGACTTGACATCAATATCATATATATGATGGACTTGACTAGCTCAAAAAGGAATCGGTATTTTTGGTTTTATCATTTGGTTTATTCTTTTTATTTCTTGAAATTCATGGTTTTTGATTTCTCCATAAATTCATGCAAATTGTACTATATGAGGTTGGAAATCTACATGAGTATTTTTTTTATCTATAAATCAAGTTGTTTCCGTATCAAATACAAATATTTTCATAGAATATATTTATTAATTTCTAAGTAAAATTATTTTAGAAAAAATAGTTAAAAAGTAAAGAAAAAAAAGAATTTTAGACTCAGTCTAAAATTCTTTTTTTTCTTTACTTAATCTTTTAATTTATAATAGTTTCTTCACACTCTTTCAATTATTTTTTTATTTTGTAGATTCATATATATGGTAGTATTTTTTACCTTTCTTACTTTGAGAACTTTATGAATAATATCTTCTGTTTGCATTGGTTCTCAATTTTTTTTCATAATATCAATAATCATATCCAATACAGTACCTGGTTTATATATTCACCAATCTTTCAATGCATAAATTCATCTTCCAACGAGTACGAATTCATTATTTCTAATAAGCTCATTATGGATAGTATTTATTTTGACTTTTTCTCCCATAGTTTCCGTAATTTTGTTTGCTATAGAAACAAAATGCATTGGAATTTTTTCTTTTCTGAGTATATATTGTGCTTTATCTTTGAGTGTTTTTGGATTGAGTATTTTCCATTTTGAAAGTCAAATAAGAGTCTCTTCTCAAAATACTATATCTTCATAAATATTTAAAATAGAATCAATAAAGGTATTTTTTAGATTTGTATTTTTTAGATTTATTTTTATCATTTCGTATAAAGAAATTTTATCAATAACATCTTTTCTTTTTTTCAAAATATTGAGAGCTTCTCTATATACGAGATCAATTGATTTTTTACTTATTTTTGGAAGATAAAAATAACTTTTTGTACCTAATTTAGGTTTTGATTTTACTATATCATAATCTGATTGAATTATAGTCTCAATAATAGAAAAATTTACATTTACATTGAGGTTAAATCATTTAATGATACCATTAATTAAATTTTCTTTTGTTAATAATCAACCACTTTGTTCTAGTATTTCTTTTGAATATTCTTGAATTTTTACCAAATCAGTTGCTTTAATAACTCTTCAAATTTTTTTTATACCAGAGTCTTCTATTTGCCTTACTCTTTCTCTTGTTATATTTGGTTGAAAAGAATTTCAAATATTTTGGAGCGTTTCTTTTTCTCAACTGATTCATATTCTTCTTTCTATTACATTTTTTTCTTTTATTGAAAGTGCTTTTAAAATATCTTTAAAAGTAGATACAATAGTAGAATTATCAAAAGTTTTTGTTTGCATAGATTCCATACGATTAAAGTTAAGAATATATTATATAATAATTTTTAAGTAAAAGTCAAGTTTAAAATGGTAATTTCATATTATTTTTTTCACTTCCATCAGTTCTATTTTCTTGATATATTTTATTTCCATTTTCACTCTCTATATAAAGAGAAATATTTGTTTTTGTTTTTATCATAAGGATTCATCAAATAATACTGAGTGTACAACCTATTATTGATAAAATAATAGGTTTTCAAAATCAAATACCAGTACTAAAGTGACTGAAATTTTCAATAATAAAAATAGTATTTATACTCATAATAAGTCAAAACATTCATAAAAAAATAATAATAATCCCATCGTTTGCATTTATATGTAAGAAAAATTTGATCAATTCTTTTAGTTTTTTGCTAAAAATAATAAATAATATTTTTATATGTATAATAAGTAATACATATCCAGTTATTCATAAAATATTTTTAAAAGCATTTCATATATGATTTTGATCTGTTGAATCTATCCAATTTAAAAATAATGAACCTATTGCGAGCATAACTCAAAAAAGTATTATTTTTTTTGATATTTCAATATGTAAACTTTCAAATTTTAATATACTTATAATGTTTAAAATAGTTCTTTTTAATTTTCTATTTTTCGCACTTATTTTATAAGACATTGTTATAATTATTAGAAATAATTATTAATTTTTTACATAAATATATCAATAAGTAAAGTTTAAGAGTATAGACATTTTTTATTTTTATTGTTTTATTTCTATATTTTCATTACATTATGTCTATTTTTTATAGTTTTTCAGTGTTTTCTTAAAATAAATTTGCTTTTAAAATAAACCTAAATATACTCTATGTGTTAGCACTACTTCACGATTGTGTGATTCCAGAACGAAGTAGGGCATTTTTTTGTATTTTAATTTATTAATTGCTTTACTGATGGTTAAAAAGACTTTGTCAAAATGTGAAGAAGTAGGAAGTTTGTATGAAATAAAATGAAGACATTATTTCACTGATGATACTTCTGTTGCACCAATTCCAAATTTACTTGAAGTACAATTGGATTCGTATAAAATATTTTTAGAAAAATGAATTAATGAAGCTTTTAAAGAAATTTTTCCTATTAGTGATTTTTCTGGAGAAAGAATAGATATTTATTATAAAGGATATTTCTTAGAAGAACCAAAATATGATGCAGAAACTTGTAAGAAAAAAAATCTGAATTATGAAGCTCCTATTAAAGTTCAATTAGAAATGCTTAACAAAGAAACTGGAGAAATAAAGAGTCAAGATGTGTATCTTGGAGGAGTTCCTCTTATGACAAATACGGCTTCTTTTATTATCAATGGTATTGAAAGAGTTATTGTTTCTCAAATTATTCGTTCAACAGGTATTTTCTTTACATCAGGAGAGGATTGATTTTCTTTGAAAGTCATTCCAGCAAAATGATCTTGGTTTGAAATTGATATTGAAAAAAAATGAATCATCAATGTAAAAATTGATAAAAAAAGAAAATTACCAATTTCTATATTACTCAGAGCTTATGGACTGGAATCAAATGCTGAAATCCTTGATACATTTAAAGATGTATGAGATGATGTTATTGCTCAAAATATTGGACCAACTTTGGAAAAAGATAAAACAAAAACAAGAATTGAAGCACTTCATGCGATTTATAAAGTTTTAAGACCTTGAGATTTAGCGACTGATGAAAGAGTAGAAGAATTATTTCAAAATATATTTTTAGATGAAAAAAGATATGACCTTTGAGAAATTGCGAGAATGAAAATAGAAAAAAAATTAGCAATTAAAACGAAATATACTGATGAAACTGGAAAATTTTTATCAATCGAAGAACTCGTAAAATCTATTAAATATTTTTTAAATTTAAAATCTTGAGTAGATGGATATGTAGTTGATGATATAGATCATTTAGAAAATAGAAGAGTAAGAGCTGTTTGAGAACTCGTTCAAGACAAAATCAAAGTATGACTCGTAAGAATGGAAAGAATAGCAAAAGACAGAATGACTATTGTTGAATTAGAAGATGCTACTCCAGGTACTTTTATTAATTCTAGACCTTTTGTTGCTATTTTAAAAGAATTTTTCTCTTCATCACAATTATCACAATTTATGGATCAAACTAATCCACTTTCAGAAATGGCTCATAAAAGAAGAATTTCTGCTCTTGGACCTGGATGATTAACGAGAGAAAGAGCTTCATTTGAAGTTCGTGATGTACATCCAACTCAATACGGAAGAATATGTCCTATTGCTACTCCAGAAGGACCAAATATATGACTCGTACTTCATTTAGCATCGTATTCTAAAGTTGATAAATATGGATTTATTCTCACTCCATTTAGAAAAGTAAAACATACGGTTAAAAATGATGGAAAAGAAGCTTTGAATAAAATAGCTTTATGAGATATTGTATGAGATGACGGAAAAATAATTATAAAAGATAAAGAATATATTACCAAAGAAAAAGTTTGAGAATTACAAAAAAATATAAAAGCGAAAGAAATAGAAGTCAGATGATATTTAGTGAATGATTTTGATTATTTTGATGCTCATCAAGAAAGAGCTCTTGTTATTGCTGAGGCAAATAGTGAAATTGATGCATTCGGTAATTTTACAAAAACAAGACTTGGTGCGAGATCAAATTCAGAGCCAACATTATTTTATGTGTGACAAATTACTCATATCGATATTTCAACCAAACAAACGATGTCTATTGATACAGCATTACTTCCTTTCTTGGAACATGATGATGCGACGAGAGCGGAAATGGGAACCAACATGATGAGACAAGCAGTACCGTTAGTAAGACCAGAAAGTCCATATGTTTGAACATGAATGGAAAGAATTGTTTGAGAATGAACTGGATATGTGATTATTGCAAGAGAAGCTGGAGAAGTGATCTGAATAGATGCAAAACATATTACCGTAATGTATGCAAGTGGAGAAAAAGTTATTTATGAACTCAGAACTTTTAAAAGATCAAATCATGATGAGCTTATTCATCAAAGACCAAAAGTATCTCATTCAGATAAGTTTGAAGCTTGAGATATATTAGCTGATGGACAATCAATTGATAATGGAGAACTTGCTATTTGAAAAAATTTGACCGTAGCATATATGACTTGGAATGGGTATAATTATGAAGATGCTATTATTATAAGTCAAAAACTTATGCAAGATGATGTATTTACTTCTCTTCATATTAAAGAATATTCACTTGATGTCAGAGAAACAAAACTTGGACCTGAGCAAACTACTGATGATATTCCAAATGTAGCATTATGAAAATTAAAAGATCTTGATGTTGATGGAATTATTAGAGTTGGAGCTTATGTAGAATGAGGAGATATCCTTGTTTGAAAAATTACTCCAAAATGAGAGCAAGAATTATCACCAGAAGAAAGATTACTCAGAGCAATTTTTTGAGATAAATCAAAAGATGTAAAAGATAGCTCACTCAGACTCCCTTCAGGTCAATGAGGAAAAGTTATTGACATTCATATTTTAAAAAGAGAATTATGAGATAATCTTCCAACTTGAGTATTTAAACAAGTAAAAGTATTTGTTGCTCAAACAAGAAAAATAGAAGTATGAGATAAAATGGCTGGAAGACACTGAAATAAATGAATTGTTTCCAGAATTGTTCCAGTTGAAGACATGCCATTTATGGCTGATTGAACTCCAGTTGATATTATTTTAAATCCACTTTGAGTTGTTTCTCGTATGAATATTGGTCAAATTCTTGAAACTCATCTCTGAGCTGCTGGAAAAAAATTAGGAATAAAAATAGCCACTCCAATATTAAATGGTATTAAACTTGAGGAAATTCAAAGACTCATGAAACAAGCTTGATTAACAGAAGATGGAAAAGTTCAATTATTTGATGGAGCGACTTGAGAGCCATTTAAGGAAAGAACAACGGTTGGAATAAAGTATATGTTGAAACTTCATCATCTGGTTGAAGATAAAATACATGCCAGATCAGTTGGTCCTTACTCAATGGTAACACAACAACCACTTTGAGGAAAAGCTCAAAATTGAGGACAAAGATTTGGAGAAATGGAAGTGTGGGCATTAGAAGCATATGCTGCATCAAATATTCTACAAGAAATGATTACTATCAAATCCGATGATGTAGCTGGTAGAACACAAGCATATGAAGCTATTGTTAAAAACACAGTTATTAAAAAACCAAACATTCCTGAATCGTTTAATGTACTTATAAAAGAATTACAATCTATAGCACTCAATATAGAACTCCTTGATAAAGATGAATTAAATGCAAAAGAAACATCTATTAGAAGCAGATATGAAGAAGTATTAAAACTTGAATGAACGGCTGATTTAGACTTCTCAAAAGAAGAAAATGAGTAATC
>JAVHSE010000071.1:0-1226 GCA_036172015.1 Patescibacteria group bacterium
TTTATTTGAAATAATTTTATTTTATTTTTAAATTTTTAATTATGAAAAAAATGAAAAGAGTTTTTTTGTTAGCTTGAATAGCTACAGGTTGTTTATTGTCAATATATTGAGTTCATGCTTCAAATATTTATAAATCTGAATGAAGCTGTTCTTCTGAAATATTGTCTAATGAAGAATCTCAAATATTAATGCAAAATATTAAATCTAATAGTTTGGATGAAAAATTGATAGTTAATGATTTTAATAATGAATGAGAAGCGAAATTTTCTATTAATTTCTCTAATTATTGAAGTGATTTAATAATTTATATTAAAGCAGAAAAGTTAAAAATAACAAATTATAATTATGATACCCAATTATTACATTATATAAAATATTTAAATTGAAAACAATATTTGTGAATTGTTAATATAATGAATTTACCTCTATATGTCTCAGATATATCTGATTATTGAAAATTATATGATATAACAGATATAATAAATAAAAATAAATTTTGAGAATCTAATTATATGTCAAGTTTTAATGATAATGAATTTACTTTTTTCTCTTATAAAGATAACACTCCAATGGATTTAAAATGTAGTTTTTATAATCCATATAGCGAAGAAAATAAAGATAAGTTTTATTGATTTACAAAAGAAATTTATAGTAAACTTTATGATACATGAAAAATATCACTTGATAAATTTCAAAATTTAACAAATAAAGCGAGTTCAGAGATTTATGAATATTGATCTCATCCAGAAAGTGTATATAGAGAAGCTATAAGTTATGAAAAAACAAATTTAAATATATCTAATATAAATGTAAACAATGTTGTTACTTCTAATATTTTTTATAATAAATATAAAGAAAAATTATGAAATAAATTAAATAATATTGAGGTTTCAAAATTAAATAGTATTCAAGTAAATTTGAATACTATGAAAACAAAAGCAGCTATATGAACAAAAAAATATTCACAAATAGAAGCTTTAATGTTGCTTATAGCTGAAAATATTGTTAAAAGAGATGAATTAGATGTGGAAAGTTTATTTAGATAATTTATATATAGACAAATTTTTACTTATGTTTTAGAAACCAATAAATAAAAATTGCATTCAAATAAAAAACTATTATTATCAAAATAATAGTTTTTTATTTATTCTATGCTTTCAGAATTACTTACCAAACAAATACTTCATACGACTGATAATTATATAAAATCTCTGAGTAAAGGAGGT
>JAVHSE010000071.1:1326-5098 GCA_036172015.1 Patescibacteria group bacterium
GCTACTCAATTACAAAAATTCAGCTGAAAAAAAGTTATTCTCACTGGAAAAGTAAAATATGAGTTTTGAAAGCTTACTTTTGTTTCTCCAGAAATTGAAACGGATCTCTCAAAAACTCAGTGAGAAATTTTACCAGTTTATAGTGATTGTAATTATATTCCGGGGACTTGGATTGCTTCAAAAATGTATCATCTCAAAAATTATATCAAACTTATTCCAGAAACTCTTCCAGAAGAAATTATTAAAAAATATCATTTTATTTCCAGAGCTGAAGCTATCGAAAAACTTCATTTTCCTCTCTCAAAATATGATTTTGAACTGGCAAGAGAAAGACTGGCTTATGATGAACTTTTTGAAATAAATTATACTTCTATTTCGAGAAAAAAAGAAAAACAAAATAGGTCTGAGTGAAAAAGCATTTCTATTCCTATGAATACTGAGCTTATAAAAGAAATTATTTCAAAACTTCCTTTTGAACTTACGAGTCATCAAAAAATTTCCCTGTTTCAAGTACTCAAAGATATGGAAAAAAACCACTCCATGCAAAGATTATTACAGTGAGATGTCGGAACGGGAAAAACTATTATTGCGACGATTGCTATTATTCATAGTGTTTTAGAAACACAAAAAATAAATCAAAAAATTCAAACTTTGCCATCACTAGATCACTCTCAAATACTACCCTCACCCCTAGCCCCTCTCCCAAAGAGAGAGGAGGATATAATGTATGAACAAAAAAAATATAATCCTGCTTATATAGTTGAATTATCAAAAAAATTAAGACAAAAGCAAACAGAAAGCGAAGAAATATTATGGGAAGTATTAAGAAATAGAAAGTTTCATGATCTAAAATTTAGAAGACAATATCCAATTTGAAGATATATTGCTGATTTTTACTGTGAAGAAATAAAACTTGTAATTGAGCTTGATTGAAAAATACATGAAAATAAAAAAGAATATGATGAAATAAGAAATGATATTATGAAAAATCATTCGATGCAAGTTTTAAGATTTAAAAATGAGATTATTTACGAAGATATAACACAAATATTAAATTCAATAATTCCTTATATTCCTCTCCCTTTGGGAGAGGTTAGGTGAGGGCAAGAAAAAATAAATCAAAAGATTCAAACTTGTTTTATGGCTCCGACTGAAATACTTGCTCGTCAACATTTTCAGTGACTTCAAAATATTTTTTTATCATATTGATTACACTCTCAACTTCTCGTTGGAAGTACGACAAAAAAAGAAAAAAATGCGATAAAAGAATCACTGAAATTATGAAATATTGATGTGATTATTTGAACTCATGCACTGATTGAAGATGATGTAATTTTTCATAAATTATGACTCGTTATTATTGATGAACAACACAGATTTTGAGTGAAACAAAGAGAAGTTTTAGAAAAATATGCATCACAGTGAATTTTTCCACATTCACTCAATATGACCGCAACACCAATTCCAAGAACTCTTGCTCTGACTTTGTATTGAGACCAAGATTTATCGATTATTAACGAATATCCAGTTGGAAGAAAAAATATTTTTACAAAAGTAGCAAAAAATGATGCAGAGAGAAATCAAATCGAACTTTTTGTGAGAAATCAACTCGAATCTTGAAGACAAATTTTTTGGATTTCACCATTAGTAGAAGAATCTGAAAAAATTGATTTAGCAAATGCTGTGAATACTTTTGAGTCACTGACTGATATATTTTCACCATTTACCGTTTGATTACTTCATGGAAAAATGAAACCAAAAGAAAAACAAGAAATAATGAAACAATTTGAAAATAATGAAATTCAAATATTATCATCTACTTCAGTAGTAGAGGTTTGAGTAAATATTCCCAATGCTTCGATTATGTGCATCGAATGAGCTGAAAGATTTTGACTGTCTCAGCTTCATCAATTCAGAGGAAGAGTCGGAAGATGAGCATATCAAAGTTATTGTTATTTATTTCCAACTCACGGAACAGCAACGGATAGATTAAAAGCCATGGAAAAAACGAATAATGGATTTGAACTATCAGAAATTGATTTAGAACTCAGAGGTCCCGGAGAAGTATATGGAGTCAGACAATCCTGAGTTCCAGAATTTAAGATTGCAGATATCAAAGATTTAGAATTGGTAAGTCAAATCAGAGAAGATATCGAAGAATTATTTGACAAAAAACTTGATAAATAAGACATTTTTCATAGTATATGAAAAATATTTCATAAAGAGATACTAATGGCAAATTTAGGAATCAGAGAATTTGATGCAAAAAAGATGTTTTTTGAGTCAATTGATAACAAATATTCAGGAAAAAAGATTACCAAAATCAGTGATTTTGAATGACTTGATACTTCAAAACTATATGTTATCAAACCAGATCAACTTTTTGGAAAAAGAGGAAAACTTTGACTTATTTGAGTGAAATTGAGTCTTGAAGCAGCAAAAAAATGGTTTTTAGAAAAACAAAATTTATCAATTCAAATCAAAGAAAGTATCGGAATACTCGATACTTTTTTACTCGAAGAATTTATTCCACACAAAGAAGAATATTATATAGCTATCAAACAGGAAAGAGAATATGATGAAATATTTTTCTCAAATTTTGGATGAATGGATGTCGAAGAAAATTGGGATAAAGTGATTTCCATCAAAGTTTGAGTCTTAGAAAACTTAGATGGAAATATTTTGAAAAATACCTTTCAAATTGATGATAAAAAAATCCTTCAAGTAATGGTGGATTTATTTTCATTTTATAGAAACGAGGATTTTACCTATTTAGAAGTAAATCCATTTTGTTTTGATGAAAGAAATGGAAATCTCGTGTTGCTTGATATGGTCGCAAAAGTCGATGATACTGCATTTTTTTTTCATACGGATACTTGGCAAGATTTAGATTTTCCAAATGGATTTTGATATAAAGAATCAAAAAGAGAACAATATATCAAAGAACTTGATAGAAAAACTGGAGCGAGTATGAAAATGAAATTTCTCAATACACAAGGTCAAATCTGGACACTGCTTTCTTGAGGATGAGGATCGCTTGTTATTACTGATACTTTAGGATATTTATGATTTGCTTGAGAAATTGCCAACTATGGAGAACTCTCAGGTGATCCTGATAGATTTAATACGAGAGAATATACGAGAGTTTTATTAGAACAAATGCTTGAGTCAAAAAAAGCAAAATATCTTATTATTGCAGGAGCTATTGCTAATTTTACTCAAATTGATAAAACATTTACTGGAATTATAGATGTACTCAAAGAAAAAGCTGAAGAAATCAACAAACAAAATATACAAATACTCGTGAGAAGATGATGACTCAATGATAAACTTTGACTGAAACTTTTAAGTGAAGCTTGTATGGAGCTCGGGATTCATTGTAAAGTCGCTGACAGTAGTGTCTATATGACTGATATTTTAAAAGAAATAAGACTCTAGTTATGAAATGTAATCCAGATATTCACAATAGAAAATCATTACGATTAAAAGATTATGATTATTCTCAAAATTGATTATATTTCATAACAATAGCAATCCAGAATAAATTATGTTTATTGTGAGAAATAAAAAATAGTGAGTTACATCTGTTTGAAAGTTGAAAAATGATTATTGATGAATGGATGCAATGAGAAGAGAAATATAAAAATATTGTATTGCATAATTTTATAGTAATGCCAAATCATTTTCATGGGATTATTGAAATTATTGATGATGGAAATGATGTAAATAATAAAACGGGTATCGATGAAAATCGTGAAAATATAATTGTAAA
>JAVHSE010000071.1:5198-8005 GCA_036172015.1 Patescibacteria group bacterium
GGGTACCCGAGAAGCGAGACACCCCTACAATACAAATCGTGATTTTATAACCGTAGGGGCAATCCCTTGTGGTTGCCCGAAAATGGTTATCCAAAAATATATTTGCCAAAAAATATTGAAATATAAAATAAAGGGTACCCGAGAAGCGAGACACCCCTACATTAAATTAAATTTTAAAAACACTATCTATGTTCTCAAAAAACTCTTCTGCCATTATTTATTGACTTCAACTTGGAACCGCACAAAAGATGCTGGATTTTGACTTTCTTTGTGATAGAGATCCATCAGTTATAGCTTTTGTTGATCCTGGAAAAAAAATTTGAAATTATAAACTTTTTTTTGGTAAAAAAGAAATTTTTATTCCTTCGTATCCTGACTTTGAAAGTATTCCTGATTATATTTTACATACCTCCGATACGATTTTAAACTATGCTTCTTTTAGAAGTGCCTATGAAGCAACTTTAGAAGCTATGAATATTGACACTATTCAAAATATTATCATCATTGCTGAATGAATTCCTGAAAGTCAAACAAGAAAAATTATAGCATACAATAAAATAAAACAAAAAAATATTATTGGTCCATCAACCGTATGAGCGATGGTAAATGGAGAATTTAGAGTAGGGAATACTGGATGAAGTCTTGATAATATTGTGACTTCAAAACTCTATAAAAAATGAAGTGTTTGATTTGTTTCTAAATCATGAGGAATGAGTAATGAACTCAGAAGAATTATTGCTGATACGACTGATGGTAGTCATACTTCGGTTGCTATCGGCTGAGATAAATATGCTATAGCTACTTTTAAAGATATTATTTTGCAATACGAAAAAATTGATGAAATTAAAATGATAGTACTTTTATGAGAAGTCGGATGAAATGAAGAAAATGAAATAGCTGAAATGATACAAAATAAAATCATAAAAAAACCACTCGTGGCTTATTGTATTGGTACTATTTCTGATTTACTTCCTGGAGAAGTGCAATTTGGTCATGCTGGAGCAAAAGCAAATTCAAATACCGAAAGTTCAAATTATAAAAATAAAAATCTCAAAAAATCTTGAGCTATCGTTCCAGAAAGTTTTATGGATTTATGAGAAAAAATTAAAACAACATTTGAAACTTTGAATATAAAAAATGAAAATATAAACATAGAATGAGGAATTAATCAAAAAGTAAAAATAATTGAAGCAAGAACCCCAACAAAAATTACTTCGACTATTAGTGATGAAAGACAAGAAGAACTTATTTATAATAAAAAACCAATTTCAGATTATGCAGCCCATGGAAGTATAGCAAATGTTATTTGAAATTTATGGCTTAAAAGAGATTTGCCAGATTATGCTCTTGAATTTATAAATACGGTTATTATATTACTTGCTGATCATGGACCGGCTGTTTCTGGAGCTATGAATGCCATTATTACCTCAAGAGCTGGAAATGATTTAAAATGTAGCTTAATAGCTGGACTTACCACGATTGGAACGAGATTTTGATGAGCGATTGATGGAGCTGGAAAATATTTTTTTCAATCGGTGAAATCTCAAATTTCTCCACAAGATTTCGTGAAAAACATGAAAATAAAGTGAGAATTTATTCCATGAATTGGACATAAAGTAAAATCAAAATTTAATCCAGATAAGAGATGTGAACTCCTTTTAGAAGTATCAAGAAAATTTCCAAATACTGTTCATCTTGATTTTGCTTTGGAAGTCGAAAAAATAACATTAACCAAAAAACCAAATCTCATACTCAATGTTGATGGGATGACAGCAGCACTTTTACTTGATATTTTAAAAAATATCAATATGACTGATGATGAAATAGAAATGTATCTTGATGCTGGAATATTTAATGGATTATTTATTATCGCAAGAAGTATAGGATTTATCGGACATATTATCGATCAAAAGAGATTAAATGAACCTCTCTATAGAACCAGTTGGGATGATATTTTATATGTATAAAAACATAAAATGAATTTATTACAAATTTTTTTGATTATTTCATGAATTATTATGCTTATTATCTCTATCGATGTAGCAAAAAAAAGAAAATTTAATGCACTTCATTTTTTGGTATTCATTTGAGTAGGAGCTGGTCTGATATCTTTTACTTTTTTTCCAAATGCACTCAATACATTTTGATCATTCTTTTGATTGCAAAGATGAGCTGATCTCCTCGTGTATAGTTCGATAATATTTTTGATGTATTTTTCTTTATTACTTCTCAATAAAGTAGAACAAACAAAAGAAGATTTTACGAAACTTATCAGAGAAATAGCAATAGCAAATTCAAATAAACAAATAATTGAGTGAGAAATATCTTTTGTAATGGCTGCTTATAATGAAGGAAAAGTCATTGCAGATACCATTGAAAATTTACTTAAAAATAATTATACAAATATAATAGTAGTTAATGATGGTTCAAAAGATACTACTTTATGAGTTTTAGAATTATACAAAGAAAAAATAACCATTTTAACTCACTATAAAAATAGAGGTCAATGAGCCGCACTTGAAACTGGGTTTGAATACTTGAGAAGATATGGAAAAGTAAAATATGTTTGTACTTATGATGCTGATGGGCAACATCAACTTTCAGATATTCAAAAATTTTTACAAGCTTACAAAGATGATAATTTACTTCAGGTAGTACTTGGTTCAAGATTTATTACCAAAACAAATACCAATGTAACTCTTTCAAGAAAAATTATACTCAAACTTTGAATTCTATTTACATTTTTTATTAGTAATATTAAACTCACTGATTCGCATAATGGATATAGAATGCTCAAAATAGAAGCA
>JAVHSE010000072.1:0-7754 GCA_036172015.1 Patescibacteria group bacterium
TATGTGATAAAACAATATTATTGTAGTATATTATTTTTCTTTTGTCAAAAAAATTTGAAAAGCTATAAAAAAGTATATACTATGCTTCATATTTTACAAATTATTCGAAATAAAATGACAAAAGATACATTTTTTATAACTACTCCTATTTATTATACCAATGGAATACCACATATTTGACATGCTTATAGCTCTATTATTTGTGATACGATTGCAAAATATAATAAAATAAATGGGAAAAAAGTTAAATTTTCAACTGGAGTCGATGAAAATTCGCAAAAAGCTGTTTTGAAAGCCAATGAACTGAATATGGAAATTATACCATATCTTGATATGATGGCAGAAAAACATAAAGCTGTTTGGGATGGATTAGATATAAACTATACTGATTTTATAAGAACTACTCAAGAAAGGCATCATGTATTCGTAAGAGAAGTCTTACAAAAATCCTTTGATAATGGGGATATATATTCTGGAATTTATGAGTGAAAATATTGTATTTGATGTGAATCTTTTAAAAAAGATGAAGATCTGATTGAAAAAAATGGAAAAAAAATTTGTGGGGATCATTTGGCTGAACCCGAATATATAAAAGAAAAAAATTATTTTTTTAAACTTTCAAAATATCAATCTTATTTAGAAGATTTATATAAAAATAATCCAAATTTTGTAATTCCTGATGATAGATTTAATGAAGTAAAAGCATTTTTAGAAAGATGACTTGAAGACTTTTCTATTTCAAGAGAAACCAATACATTTGGTATAAAATTACCTTTTGATGAAAGTCAAGTAAGTTATGTTTGGTATGATGCATTATTTAATTATATAACGGTTTGTAAATTTCCTGATAATGGCTGAAATGATGAAAATTTTTGGCCAGCAGATCTTCATGTAGTATGAAAAGAAATTATAAGATTTCATGCACTATTCTGGCCAGCAATGTTAAAAAGTGCGGGATATACACTCCCTCATCAAATCTTAACGACTGGTTTTTTAACCGTTGACGGACAAAAAATTTCAAAATCACTTTGAAATGCTATTGATCCAGTTCAATTTTGTCAAAAATATTCTCGTGATTTATTCAAACTCTATTTATTATCAAGTTTTAATATTGGTCAAGATTGAGACTTCTCTGAAAAGCAAGCCATACTTATTTATAATGCCAAACTTGCTAATAATTTTTGAAATTTAGTAAATAGAGTCGTGGTACTTTCTCTCAAACTTGATTGAATTTTAGAAACATGACTTTTTTCTGAATGCAAAAATATTCAAAATAATATTCAATATAGAGAAAATATTTCAAAAAATTATGGACTCTATCATTTAAAATGAGTATTAGATGAAAGTTTTACATTTCTTGATGAACTTAATAATTTTACTACTCAAACAGAACCTTGGCAAATGATTAAAGATGAGACAAAAATGGAAGAAACAAAAAAAGTACTCTACACAATAGCCGAAGGATTAAGACAAGTTTGATTAGTTTTATATCCATTTTTTCCAGAAAAAATGTCTGAAATGTTTGAGAAAATTTGACTCAATTGATATACTGAAACTTTAGAAGAATGAAAAATACAAGAATTACTTGACAAAAAAGAAATATTTTTTATAAAAGAGAAGTGAACTCCTTTATTTTTAAAATTTGATATATAAAATTATGAATACTCTTAACAACAACTCTCCCTCTACAAAAATACCAAATGCATGTATTTTTGCTAGAGATTCGGAAAATAATAAAACAAAAAATGTTTTTGATAATCTTATAAATATCTTTCAAGAACTTGGTATAAAAAATGGAGATAAATTATGCCTCAAACATCTTGAATTTCAATGAATATTAGAACAATATACTTTTGAAGATCATTTGAGTGATTTTTTAGAAGATAATGGATTTGAATTGTATGATAATTTGTATGATTTTTCATATTTAATATTTCTTCTTTCTCATAATGAAGCATTGCTTTTAGATATAAAAACTGGAAGAATGAATATAGCTGTGAGTTATAATTGAAATATTCCGGTTTGAATTGTATTAGCAAGAAAAATAGAATCAAAAATTGATACTCTCGTGAGCGATACAAATAATCAAGTATCTATGATTACTCATCCCTATGCTTCAAGAATGAAATAAAAAATAGTAAAAACTTCAAAAAAGTCATTCCACATAGAATGACTTTTTTATATTCTTTTCATATAACTTTCGATTATATTTTTATAATTATTTGTTTGTTCTTGTTGTATTTGAAGTCTTTTTTCTTGGAGTATCAATGGAGCTTTCAGTTTTTCTTCAAAGGTGTCATATATCTGTTTTTGTAATCATTTGATAGAAATTTGAATCATTTTAGAATTTTTTTCCAAAAGTTCTTGAATGGATACTAAAGGATCTTTTATTTGCTTCTTTATCCAATTATTATAAATATTAAAATTAAATATTGAATTATATTTGGATGCTTCTAATCTTTGTTTTAAGTTTTTATTGAAATCTAAAACGATATTTGTTTTATTTGAAATCATTTCAATAGAGATATTTATATCTTGTATCATTCACTCTTTCCAATCACCATTGAGAGCATTTTCTAAATATATGAGAACTTGGTCTTTTTCATGGGAAATATTTTCTGATTCAAAATGTATTTTTTCGAATAAATCATTGATATAAATGACTTCATCTCAGGATTTGAGTAAAATATATTTACTGATAATATTTATAAGGATTCAAAAAAACATGATGATAAAACTTCCAAATATATAGACTATTCCCATGATTAAAATGTAGGCTGTATATAAAGCTAAAACAATAAATAAAAGTTTTTCATCAAAATTTCTCATAATAGTACCATATCAACTTCAAATTTTATCTTTCAGTTTTTGTATGAAATTATTTTTTGAGTTTTCTAAAGTAGAAGACATAAATATTTTTTCTTCAAAATCTTGCTCTATAATACTGAGTTCATTTGAAATAGTATAGAGTTCATTTATTTTAACGATTTTCCCATTCACTCAAATAGCACTATCAGTTATTACAACATATCAATTCTTTGATAATTGAATTCCTCTTAAAAATCATAAAACACTCAAATACACTAAAAATATCAGAGTAAAACTAAGAACTACCCAAAGAAATACAAATGGATTAAAAGTTAATAAAAAGCTTAAAATAGCAATTATAGCAAAAGGAATTCATACAAAGTTCAATACTTTTAGAAAATCTCTTTCTATACTATTTTTTACATCATTTGATCCAATCCAATTATATAAATAAAATCATCTTTCATTTACTTTTATTTGAATTTCTTGTGGAATCTGAATATTTTCTATTGCTTGTGTTTTATAAAGAGTTTGCATATTTTTTTGAGTAAAAAAGTAGAATAGTTTTTTAGGTCCATTCTAGTTTTTAATAAGGAGTTCTAGTTGGGATTTTTTTATTATCTTGGCATTCCATAAAAGTCTAAACCTTTGATATCAACCATACTTCCAGTAATGAAATTTTTCTTTTTTCCCGTTTTAAAAAATCATCTTTCGTCTAAAATACCTTGCTCCATAAGAGTTTGTGAGTTTTTTGTATCAAGTTTTTTCTTTGGAAAATTTTGTTTATTTTCAAAATAATGAGTTCTTGATTTATATGATTGATTTTTTCTCGTTTGAGGATTTTCATTTCCCATATATACTTGATAGGCAGATTTTTTATTTTTTGCTTGTTTTCTTGATGCAGCTTGTTTTTTTACGACTCTGGATGTAAGTCCGTGACTATTTGCCATATTCTTATATTTAAATTATAAATTAAAATTGTTTTTTTAAAAATCGAGAGTAGTATATAAAAAAGTTTCTTGTTTTCAAGTTTTTGTTTGAAAAATAAAAGAATTCAATACATATTATTAATACATAAATATGAAAATACACTATCTTTGACACTCTGAATTTCTTGTTGAAATAAAAAACTCTCTTGGAGAAACTATAAAAATACTTTCTGATGCTTGGTTATCAAACTATGCATTTTGAGATATGATGGCAAGATATCCTAAAATAGAAATAGATTATTCCAAATTAGAACTCGATGCTATTTTTATCAGTCATTCTCATTGCGATCATCTTGATCCCTATACTTTATGCAAAATATATGAAAATATGAAACCAAGGCCTCTGTTACTCATTCCAGAAACTCTCATATTTTTGGTACCAATATTTGAAAAATATTTCCCAAAACAAAAAATTCAAATACTCAAAAATAATCAAACTTTCCATCTCAATGGAATTGATATAACTGGTATAATTTTTGAAAACGATTATATCACCAATGAAGATGATGTTATGACACTGGCTATTTCAAACGATACAGAGCTTATTTATACTGATGTCGATACCGTTCCTCCAGAAAATGAAGAAAGTATAGATCTTATTTATAATCTATTCACTCATAAAAATTTTACTCAAGCTGTTTATCTTTCTACGAGAAATGAATTACCAGGAAATTTTAAAATAGTGGAAGCAAAATCCATCGAAGAAAGAAAGAAAATACATACAGAATATCTCGCTCAAAGAATAGAAGAAATAGAATACAATTATTTTCGTTTTGAAGAAGATTTTATAGAATGTTCTGATATACAAGAACTTCCCTATTTTATGAAAGCAGTCATCGGTCAATGAATCGTGCATCCAAATCCTGAATTTTTAGCATTAAGAATTTTGAAACTCGATGAAGAATCAAAACTCGAAATAAAAGCTGGAAAAAAATATCACAAAATCTTTCCTGTTACCAACTTTGAACCTGGAAAAACCTATAAAATAGAAAATAGAAAATTTGAAATAATTGGAAATATTCCATTCCTGAGCTCAATAGAAATGCCAACACCAGCAACCAATCTTGATTGAGATATGTTTAAAATAGATGCATTCGGTCCACTTGATAATAGAAAATGAAATTATAAAGCACAAGAATGAAAAATTCTTCAAATGCTCAATACAAAATTTTTACCATATCGGCTCTGAAATACTGAAGATAATTTAAAAAATGCCATTCTCAATTCAAAAGGACATAAATATGTAGTAAAAATAAAATACTGAACCAAAGAAGAATACTTTGAAAGAAATTATTTTTATAGTTTTGGAAGTATTGCTTTTGAAGAAGAAAGATGAGAACATGGAGAGTATAATGAAGATTATCGGGCAAATGATTTAGAAGATTTTCTGGAATGAACTCAAGAACTTTATTCAAATTTTTGGCACAAACTGAATCCCAAAAAAACCTATAGAGTTTGGACATGTTTATGAGCAAATTTTCTCAATAACGATATACTCTATAAAAAATATGCCTTGCATTTTAAAAGAGCCAGTTTAGGAAAAACTGTAGAAAGTTTTGTTGAAAGGTATATAAAATAAAAATATTTCGTGTAATATATACACACGAAATATTTTTTATGAAATAGGTCTTCTTTTTTTGAGTTTTTTCACTTGTGGAATATCTCAAACTGTTGGTACTGCCAATGTATCCGAATTTCATTGCAAAGCCAAATCATAAAAAGGATCCGTTGCAAATCGCAAAATAGTATTGGATTGATTGGAAAAATGAGATCATTGTTTTTGAATTTCTGGTATAACTATTTGCATTTCATAATTTCTAATTACTGTAGCCATGAGATACGGCATAAAATAATTATAATAAAAAGCTGAAATACTTTCTTTATCTTTTATACTAAATGTTTTTCACAGTTGTTTTGGATCAACAATTATTTCAAATAGTTCTTCCATAGGTTTTGAATTCATGTTCAGTGTATACTCTTTCCAAGCAACATTTACTTTTTGTAACATTTCTGGATTATTTTTTGCAAATGAAGCCATCACTGATAAAGTCATGTATTTGGTTTCTACTGAGCTATGAATTGATTGCAATAAAAACTTTGAATCAAAGATAGACGAATTATTGTGTACATATGATTCTATTTGTGGTCTCAAAGTAATCATTTTTGACATCCATTTTTCATAAATAATTGGAAATGTGTCAAGTTTTGAAATTACTTCTTGTGTTTGTTTTCATGGATCTCCATCAACTGATAATAACTCATCACTTCCATTCATAGCAAGAGAAAGATTTCACATAAATTGATCAAAAGTTCAATGATTTCCATTTTTTTCTGACATTCAAAGAGCTCTATTCGCATTGGTAGGATAAAAAGCTCACAAAGTATTTACTTTTTTAAACACTTCAAAAACAGAATTGAGAGTATTTTTAAAAACAGTATAATGTTTTTGACTATAAGTTGATAATTCTTTTTGTAAGAGTTCTCTTTGCTTGATTTTCTTTGTTTTTTGGGATTCTAAAGTTTTTATTTTTTGAAATGTATCTTGTTTTGATATTTTTTTTGATAATTTTGAAGTTTTATTTGTTAGTTTTTTTCATATTGAAATATATTTCCATTTTTTTATATCATTTTCAATTTGAATAATTTCACTCGTCATTTTTTGGATATCATTTGCTATTTGAGTGTATTTTTTATCTGTATAAGCTCCATTTTTTGCAATCAAACTATACACATCACGAGTATAAATATTTGATGAAAATTGAGGATTCTCTCATAGAGTTTTTTCTATCAATAAAGACGATTCTTTTTGAGAAATAAGTGATTGTAAATAATTTACATACACTACTCAACACACAAATCATACCTCTGTTTTCGTTTCTATTTTTCCAGCTAAAAAATCAGTCATAAAATCGTTTGAGTTCTCATATCCAATCATTTGATATAAAGGAAATAATCATACTCTTTCTTCTTCTCATCAAATACGAAGAGCACGAGAACGAGAAGCAATTGGAATTTTAAATTCAGCAATTTGATTGAGTAATTGATCTTTTATTTCGGGAGTAAAATCATTCAAAAAAGTAGCTTTTACTCTCATTGCACTTTTACTCATATCTTTTCACGAAATTGATCCAATAGTATTTTCAAGTCATGAAGGTAATATTTTTCTCACCAGTTCAAGACTCGGAGTAGTAAGAAAATTTTCTGCTATCATAATAGATAAAAGATTTTCAGATATATTTGGATCAATATTATTTTGTTTTAATATATCAATAAGAGAAATAAGATCTTCTGGAGTTTGACTTTGAGGCCATCCTATATCAATTATCTTTTCTTTTACATGTTTAACGAGAGGAGGAGCTTCAAAAGGCATATTATTTGTTTTTCAAAAATGACTCGTAGAATAATGTACTCCATCAAGTTTTTTCCAAGCTGGGTTCTGTTTAATAAATGAATTCACGAGAGAATTATAATCAGAACTAAATACCCTTGCTTCTTGTCAATTTTCTCATGATGTGAGAATAGTTGTTCAAATACTCGCAGTGAGAGTACCAGTTCAAAGAATAAAAAACACTTTTTTATTAAAATATTTTTTGAGTCTTGTTATTTGTTGCACTCACAAAGAAACGACTTCTTTGAATGTATTTCATATAGTTTCTCTGTTGTTGTATTTATTTCCCATAAAAATTTATAGATTATAATTCTAAAGTAAAAAAGTATTATAAAATAATTCTTGAAAAGTCAAATTGATTTCATTGCATAACGATTGGAGATGATTGTTTTGTAAATTCTACTTTATCTCTTATATCTGAATATTCGACTCAAGTAGTATTTCATACCCAGATAGTACCATCACTCTCAATATCAATTCTAAAATCTTGATTTCATTTTTTGAGAGCAAATCAAGTTTTTGCATTATTTTTTCATTCTACTGTATTATCTCAAAAATATTGAACTCAG
>JAVHSE010000073.1:0-7740 GCA_036172015.1 Patescibacteria group bacterium
GATATTTCTATTTATATGATGATTGCTTCTATAATTATTACTTGATTTCTTGTTTGGTATTTGGCAAAAGTATCAAAAGAATCAAACAGTTTGACACTGAGAGCTGATATGCTTCATTATAAAACTGATTTATATACAAATTTTGGGATTATTTTTTCGCTTATACTTATAAAAATTACTGGATTTGAAATACTCGATGCCGTTCTATCAATTATGATTTGAGCTTATATTTTACTTTCGAGTAAATGAATTATTATGGAAGGATTTCATATGCTGATGGATAGAAAAATAGATGATGAATGAGTAGAAAAAATTAAAGAAATTATTACCACAGCTGATAGGAGAATATCATGATATCATTTTTTAAAAACAAGAAAATCATGAGATGATATATTTATAGAATTTCATTTAGTATTTGATAAAGATATTAAATTACTCGATGCTCATACGATTGGAGATAAAATAGAATTTAAAATTACTCAAATAATTCCACATGCAAATATTGCTATTCATCTTGATCCATTTGATGATAGTAATAAAGATTATTGTAAGATATAAAAAATTTGATAAGATAAAATTTATAAATATAATAAAAATAATAATTTTAATATAGTGTTTATGTTTAAAAAAATTGTATGACTTTGATTTTCCACAAAATGAAAAAATGCGAAAGATGTTGAAAAATATATCACTAGTCTCATAGAATGATGAGCAAATGAATTTTTTACTGGATATAATCCACCATATTGGTATGAAAAATTTGGTTTTGAGGTAAGTCCAAATGGAAGATTTGCTGAACATGAACAAATTACTGATTTTGATTCATTAAAAGCTATTACAGAGGAAGTTCATAAACATAATTTTGAATTATTTGTGAATCTGAATGCTTGGTATTATACCGATATTACTTTCCCTTATATAAAGCAAATGGTGAGAGAATTCATAGAACTGTGAATTGATGGAATTATTTGTGGAAATATTGGTATTTTAGAATATTTGAAATCGATAGATTATGCTGGAAAAATAAATATTTCAACCATTATGGCTGTCTATAATACTGAGGCAATTGCATTTTTTCTCGAAAATTACAAAATTAATAAAGTAATTTTGAGTAGAGAAATAACTTTAAAAGAAATCGAGAAAATTGTGATGACTTTTCCAGAAACAAGATTTGAAGTATTTGGAGAGGGAGATTTTTGCAGATACAACAATGGTCTTTGTTATGCAGAACATAAATATTGAGCCCGTGATATTTGTACCGTAGTAGTGAATGATTTGATTTTTAAGAAAAAATTTAAACCAGATTTCAAAAAAATAATTCTCGATACTTCACTTTCAGATTTAGATAAAATTTGATATTTTGATGACACATTTCAAGATATTTTTGATAAAATAGGTGATATAATGACAAAAATTGATATTGGATTGGATGATAATGAGTTTTTAAAAAAAGAATTATTTTCATGTATACAAATTTCAAAAAAGAGAATAGATTTGTTTTTTGATGCTATTTCTGGACCAAATAATGAAAAAAATAAAAAAATAATTACTTATTTTAAAGGAATTGATTTTTTACTCAAAAACTATGAAATAGGAGAAGAAGAAAAAAAATCTCTTCTAGAACTCAGAGATGAATTAGAAAAATCAATAAAAACGGGAATGGAATATTTTTTTTCAAAATTAAAAAATCTCTGATGAGAACCGAAATTAAAAGCATTAGAAAAAAATTTATTTTATGCTAAATGAGATAATCTCAATCTCTATAGTTATTTATTTTTTTCAAAATTTAAAAATATAGAAACCGTAAAATTTCCAACCAGAGGAAGAAGTTATAACGAAAAACTCAATATTATAAAAGAGGTCGTAGAAGCTGGAAAAATTGATGAAAATTTACTCGATAGATCTATGAGTCCAGAAAGAAGTCATTATGATCTGAGCTATTTATTTCAAGAAAAATTATGGTTTAGAAATATGATAAGTAAAAAATAAAACTCTAAAATAGAGTTTTATTTTTTATCTATCAATCATTCATGTACTTAATATTCAATCTCTACTACAATATACCCTTATTTCAAAACTATCAAGATATTCAATATCAAAAATTCATTTTGGTTCTTCTCACACATTAAATTTATGTTTTTCGATAATATCTCACGATTCATCAAATATTCAAACTTGATAGATATAATGTGTTTCATTATTTGGATGCTCAATTTGTCATATACGATAAGAAAAAGAATCTTCTATGATTTCATATACTGGAAAATGTTCTGCTTCAAAAGTCGTTAATCTTTCTATATTCAAAGGACAATTAATAACTTCTTCAAAAAGAGTAAAATCATCTTTATGTGTATCACAAAATGGACAAAAAAAATCATTAGGTAAATCATCAAAAAAAGTATGCGGATTTAGTCCTAAATCTTCATCTCAGAGTATTTCATCATATATATAATCACATCATGTACAGTGGTATTTCATGGTTTTTATGTTAAATTTTATTCACACATACTTGCTTATATTTTTCTTCACTCATGGAAAAAATTAATTTCTCAATTTTCTCTTATAAATATATTCATTTTTCCAAGTTTCTCTTTCTCTGCTCTTTTAAAATCAAATCTATTATATTTTAAAAGAGTATTTGTAGATTCGATTCAAGTCAGACTCGCTATTAAATCAATTATTTTTTGATAATCATCATTTTTTCTCGAAATATCTGCAACAGAAAAAATAGAGATTTGTTCTATATTTCAAATTTGATTTTTATTTCATACAAAAGATTCTTTTATATTCATAAGTTGTTTTTCTCTCATAAAATCTATTGGTGGAAAATGACTAGAAATAAGAAATAATTCTCATTTATTATTTTTTAATATAATAATTGAAGAAGTACAGCCATTTAATCAATCGGTGGAGATATCATAACTCGCATTTTTAGCAATTTTAGTAAATTGAGTTTCATTCACTCAAAAACGAAGAATTGTTTTTTGGATAAGAGTATTTTGTATTTGTGTATTTATTATTGAGTGAATTTCTGAAATATTTTTTTCTATAATTATTCTCGCTGGTACATCTATTATATTCACTATATAATGATGATCATATGATTCAGACATAAAATGTTATTTAAAAATAGTTTGAATATTATATACAATAAATATAAATTGCAAATTTTTGTAAATCTTTTGGAAATTTATTTATTTTTATTATTATACATATAAATTTATATTGTAAAGATTTTATTATGAAAAAATTAAATGCATTATTATTGACTTCTAGTCTTATTATCAGTCAAGAATCCTTTTCGCAAAATGTTGCCTTGGCATCAAATATGGATGATATAACTCTATACACAGCATCTCAAGTTCATAATATATTAGATAGACATTCAGAAAAAAAATGAAATACTAAAAAGTTGAATGATTTAAATGTTTCTTATACCTTAAATGTAAATTCAGAAACACAGTATTATCAAAATGTGGAAATATTTAAACAACAATTATTAGATACATTATCTATACATATTGAAGATTTTAAGCTTACCCTTATCTCTCCATCTCACTTAGGTATTGAAAGATGAGCACTTGCTTTTGAAAAAAATATTGATATAAATCAACGAATTTTACCTTGATGAACTGGAAAATTAATAATTGGTACTTGAGAAACGATAAGCAATCATCAACAAATTTTTATTCAAACAAAAATTAATTTTTAACACATCTCAAATATATTTTCAATTTCATCTTTTCATAGATTTTTTATTCTTCTGATTTTCTATAACTCAAAGCTTCTGCTATATGTTCTACTTTAATATCAATATTTCATTCTAAATCAGCAATAGTTCTTGCTAATTTTAAAACTCTGAAATAAGCCCTTGCAGATAAATTCATAGTATTAAGAGCTCGTTTCATTATTTTTTCTGATACTTCATCAAGTATACAAAATCTATTAATTTCAGAATTTGTCATCTGACTATTTGATGTGATTTTTAAATTTTTAAAACGAAGAAGTTGTATATTTCTAGCATTTTCTACTCTTGATTTTATAGTTTTACTATCTTCTATTTCTGAATAATCCTGTTTTTTGGAAAAATCTTCTGTTTTTACTTTTGGTACTTCAATCATAATATCAATTCTATCAACCATTGGTCCAGAAAGCCTCGCTCTATATCTTTTTATTTGATCTTGTCCACAAATACATTCTTGATCTGGATCAGTTAAATATCAACATGGACAAGGATTCATAGCTCAAAGTAAAACGAATTTTGCTGGGTAAGTATAACTCGAATGAATTCTATTAATAGAAATAGTTCCGTCTTCTAATGGTTGCCTCAAAACTTCTAAAACTTGTTTTGGAAATTCTAGAACTTCATCTAAAAACAATACTCATTTATGAGCCAGTGATATTTCTCCAGGTTTTGCATTTCTTCCACCTCAAATAATACTTACAGAACTTGCCGTATGATGAACAGTTCTAAATGGTCTGGAAATAATAAGTGGATTCTCTTTCGTTAACAGTCACGAAACAGAATAAATTTTTGAAATTTCAATCATTTCATCAATTGTTAGTTCTGGCAAAATAGTAGCAAAAGTTTTTGCTAATAAAGTTTTTCCACTTCAGGGTGGACCAGACATAATTATGTTATGAAGTCATGCTGCTGCGATTTCTAAAGCTCTTTTTGCTTGTGTTTGTCAAATAATATATTTAAAATCATAGGTATTATTTTTGTTTTGCTTTAGAGTTTGTAGTGAAAGTTTTGGAGGATTTTCTAAAGCTTTTTTTCAATTTAAAAAATCAACCAAATCAAATAACGATGATATAGCAATAATATTTATTCATTCAATAATAGATGCCTCATAATAATTATCAGAAGGAATAAAAATATTTTTATATCATTTTTCCATAGCTCCGATAACACTCGGAAGTATAGAATTTACAGATCGTAGTGTTCCATCAAGTGAAAGTTCTCATACAAAAACTGAGTTTTTTAGATACATATTATCTTGGATATTTCCAGCATTATTGAGTATTCAAACGGCAATAGCTAAATCAAAAGCAACTCAAGATTTTCTAATATCTGCTGGAGCTAAATTGACAGTAATACGAGTAGTTGGTAATTTATAATTTGAAGATTTAAGAGCACTTCTGAGTCTTTCTTTACTCTCTTGTACTCATTGATCTGGGAGTCAAACTATAGTAAAATTTGGCAAACCTGCATTGATATCAACTTCTACCTCTATTATTTCACTTTCCAATCCATTTACTGTTATACAAAAAACTTTTGATATCATACATTTTAAATTATATATAAAATATACTCATATTATATACAGTATTTTATAAAATCAACTATTTTTCTCAATTTTTTATAAAATACTCTCAATATGTCATATTATTTTGTTGTAATTCAGTAGCAAAATCAATTCATAAATATCTCCAATGCCAAGGTTCAACAGCATACCCGTCTATATTTTCCCCTTTTTGATATGAATTATGGAATCAATATTTATAAGCATGCATTTGTAGCCATAGAAAATATTTTTTTAAATTCGGTTTAGATAAAAATTCTTTTTGAGAAGATGCTTCAAATACATCTACAGCAAGTCAACTTTGATGCTCAGAATATCCAGGATTAGCACAAAATAAGCTACTACATCAGCGATTTTTAATTCATTTTTGGTAGGTATAACTTCTATATGCACTGATAATTTTCACTTTTATTTTGAAATGCTTATAAAAATCTTGAGATAATTTTTCTAAATGTTCATATGCTTCTTTTCTCAGAGTTTGATTTCATTTACTATCAATAATGGAATTCCCAGTTATAGAAACAAGATCACCAGGAATATAATCTAATTTTGAAAAATGAATCTTATTATTCACAAATTTTGTTATACTTGTATCTTCAAAATGAGAAAAATTATCTTCTGATAATATAAAAGTATGTATATTTTCTTTGATATTATTCGCTGATTTCATATTATTTCATGAAAATATGACTCCAGATGCTGTAATTAGATTATTTTTCATACTCATATCTTTCAGTATAATATTGGTATGTACCATAGTATTATTATTTTTTTTCAGAATGGTTGTTTTTTCTTTTTGAGAACAAGAAGGAAGGATAAAAAGAATAAGGAAAATGAAATATATTTTTTCCATAGAAGTTAAAAAATTATATTTTTTCAATGATAGAGAAAAAATCCAAGTATTTTTTACTTGGATTTTAGAATCAATGTAGCTATTATTTTAAAGCTGCTAAAGCTTCTTCAAGAGTATCTACGGTAGGAATTATGGTAGTAATCCCTACTAGCTCCAATACATCTTTTACTCATTCATCACAATTACTAATATACATTTGCCCTTCATTTTCTTCAACATTAGAATAAATGTCAGCAATATATCAAATAGATTTAGAGTTGAGATATTTTAAATTAATAAGATTGAAAATAATTTTTTTCCCACTAAAATCTCAAATTTGAGCATACATAGCAGTAAATGTTTTATCAGCATTTGTTTCATCTAACTCTCAAGAAAATTCGAATATTAGAATTCAATCTTGTTCTTTTTTCTTTACTTCTACTAAAGTTTCCATAAATTACATGTAGTTATAAAATAATATACACAAGCATTATATATTATAAATTAAAAAAAATCAAATTTTTAAGTATTTTTAACTTACTTTATTTACTTTTATGTTTAAAAAATATTTTTTAAATGAAATTTCTGCTATAAAAATCGATATATTTCCTGGAGATATAATTTTTTTGTATGGTGATTTAGCTGCTTGAAAAACAACTTTAGCAAAACATATTATTAATAATTTACTTGGAGTAAAGTCAAATATTACGAGTCCTACCTATAGTTATTATAATAAATATGAAAAAAATATATACCATTTTGATTTATATAGATTATTAAATTATGATGAATTTTTTGCTATTGGTTGAGAAGAAATTTTAGAAAATTCACAAAATATTTCTATTATTGAATGGCCTGAAATTATTACCCCTTATTTTAAACCAACTCTTAAAATATATTTAGAAAAAACAAATAATGATCTGCAAAGAAAAATAATGATACAAAGAATATAAAATTATTACTCTTCTATACTTTTAATAATTTCCTTAAATCTAAAATACTCAGTAATTCTGAGACCACTAAATTTTCATATGAGAAAATTAATTGGAATAAGGATTAATATAATTTCTGGATAAGCGAGCATAATTATTTTCACCATATTTATATTGAGAAGAAAAAAAGAAAAGATTGATATAAATAAAGTATATATAAAGGCTTCTTTGTATTCAGATATATCTTTTGAAATAAGAATATTTATCATTTTTTCACTCATAATGATAAATATAATAAAATATAACACATCTGATAAATTTAAAACAATAAGATGTAAATCATATCAAATATTTATAAAAAGTATGAAAAATACTATATTGATATTCAATAAAAAAGCCATTTTAGGTGCATAGAGCAAATTATATCTATTGACCACTATGGATAGTAATAAATTTAAACATAGATAAAAAAATACTAATATCATTCCGATAACAAATCCGATTTTAAAAAATAAAAGAGTTATAAATAAAGGAATTACGAGTCATATTGGAGATAATCAAACAAAGTGTTTAAAAAATATAATTATAGTTAAAATGATGGGAATAATAAGAAAAAAATATATATTTGTCGTTGTATATCCTAAATTAGATAAATTATTAATAAATTTTG
>JAVHSE010000074.1:0-7412 GCA_036172015.1 Patescibacteria group bacterium
TATTTTGACTCAATATGTTTTTATAAATATTAAATGAGGTATATTAGCTTTATAGAAAAAAAAATAAATAGTCCGGAAGGATTATTTATTTTTTCATAATATTTCCAAACCTGAGTAATTTTATGAAAATTTACTACATAACCTGATAGGTTTATACATATTACTCTTTTTGTAAGGTTAAGTTTTTTACTTTTTTATAATAACTTGCTGAGTTTTTATAATTTTTTAAAAGAGCATCTTGAATTTCAAAATCATTTTTGAGAGAAGGTTTTTTTTCTATTTCATTTAAAAAATAAAATAATTGATTGGTATAGTATATAAAATTTTTATAATTTTTTATAATTCCATTTGTTGTTTCATAACTATAAGTTCATTGTTGAAACTGATATATAATTTCATCTCGAATAAGTGAATCATATTGACTCATAGTAGAATACACTTTTTTCAATTTTTTATTTTTAAAACTATAACTATTGAGATGTTCTCAATCTAAATCATAAACCATTGGTCAATAATTCAGATTTAATAAATCTTCTATAAGGCCATTTTCTTTTGCAAGAGTATTTTGTGTTGAAAATATAAAAAATATTGATATAATAATAAAAAATACTTTTTTCATAAAAAATAATTAAAAATTAAGAAGTGTTTATAATAGTATTTTATTAAAAGTCAAGTAATATGTCTCAAAATTTTTATGATATTCTTTGAGTAGCAAAAAATTCCAGTACCGAAGATATAAAAAAAGCATATAGAAAAAAAGCTATGCAATATCATCCAGATAGGAATAAATGAAATAAAGAAGCTGAAAATAAATTTAAAGAAATAAACACAGCCTATGAAACTTTATCAGATAGCTGAAAAAGAAAAAATTATGATGTGTTTGGAAATGCTACCAATTCGACTTGAAATCCTTTTTCATGATGAAGTAGGGGAAATACGAGTTATAATTATTCGAGTTGATGAATTGATTTAGAAGATTTATTTGGAAATTTTTCTTCTCAATGAAGAACTCAATCTTGATGAACAGCTGGATTTGATTTTTCAGAAATATTTTGATCATGATCAAGTAGAAAAACAACACATAGGGAAGAACCAAAAAAACAAGAATCGCTAGATATAGAAAAAATTTATGAAGTACCTCTTTTTGATCTCTTATTATGATGTAAAATAGAAGTAAGCTCTATTATATGAGAAAAAGCAAAATTAAAAATTCCTCCAAATACAAAACCTGGAACAAAGTTTAGAGTGAAAGATTTTTGAAAAAATATACAATGAAAAAAATGAAATTTAATTGTGACTATTGATGTGAGAATGCCAAAATATATCAGTGATATTGATATAAAACTTTTGGAAAATATAAGAAATAATATTTGATACTAAAAAATAATTTATCAAACTTGATAAATTATTTTTTTTTGTATAATAACTTCGTATTAATAATAAAATAAAAGCAAGTGGCAAAGAAAAAAACAAAAAAATATGGATCACATATTCTCAGACCGGAAACAAAAAATATATTTATTGCTTCTGTTTTTATTGTACTGTGAGCTTTATCTTTATTTTCTGAAACTCAGGCTACAGCTTGATATTATACATATAAAATGCTGAGTTTTTTATTTTGAGAATATTATCAATATATATTTTCTCCAGTCATTTTAGTATTGTGAATTTTAGTATTTATAAAGGAATGATTTTGATTTAATAATTCAAGAATGCTCTGACTTTTTTTATATTTTGTATCACTCAATACTATTATTTGATCTTTTGATAAAAGTTATACTTCTTTTTTTAATTTTCAACTTACTTTATCGAATAATATATGACCAAATTCTTGAATTGTTTTTATGGTATTACTTTTTTTATTAAGTTTGTTTTTTATGTTTCGAATTAGTTATAAACAAATTATCAAAAAAATTATATCATATACTCCAGATTTTGCTACTTTAAAAGAAAATATTTCCCTTCCAACTTACAAAAATGACGATAAAGAAATATCAGAAATATCAAATCAATCATCATTTAAAAAAGAAAAACAAGAATTAGAAAAAATGAAACAAGAATTAGAAAATGAATTAATAAAAGTAAAGAAATCACAAAAAGAACCACAACAACTTGAGCTCGAAGATGCTCCAAGAAAAATTAGAATAGATAAGGTAATTTCAGACAAAAAAACTTGAATAATTTCTAAAATAAAAAATAGCTTTTTATCAGAGAGTGATGAATGAGAAAAACAATCAGAAGAAAATACAAAAATTACGATAGAAAAAAAAGAAAATCAAATTTTTGTAGAACCAACTTATGATACTTGGGAATTACCAAGTCTTGATTTACTCTCTAATATTGGGTGAGATATAAAAATAAATGAAAATGATATTTTTAATAAACAATCAGAAATAGTTGATAAATTGAAGCAATTCAAAATTGATGTAAATATGACTGGTTATAGAGTTGGACCTACGGTAATACAATTTAGACTGAAACCAGAAGAATGAGTAAAACTCAATAAAATAGAAAATCTCAAAAAAGATCTCACTCTTGCTCTCCATGCCAAATCTATTCGTATTCAAGCTCCAATACCTGGAGAATGAGTCGTTGGTATTGAAGTACCAAACGAAAATAGACAAGCTGTTTGACTCAAAGAAGTGATTGATAGTACTATATTTAAAAATCCAAAAATAGAAATCCCTATTGCAATAGGGAAGGATGTAAATGGAGATATCATTGTATGAGATCTCACAAAAATGCCTCATCTTCTCGTTGCTGGACAAACAGCCAGTTGAAAATCAGTTGGTATGAATGGATTTATTATGAGTATGTTATATAAATTTTCTCCGAGTGAATTAAAAATGATTCTTATTGATCCAAAAAGAGTAGAATTATCTATTTATAACGGAATTCCTCATCTTTTAACTCCAGTTATTACCAATCCTGATAAAGCACTCAATAGTTTAAAATGGGCCGTAGCTGAAATGCTGAGAAGATATGATTTAGCAACAGCTGTAAATGCAAGAAACTTTAAAGAATATAATGAAAAAGTTTCTCAAGAGAAAAAATTACCATATATTGTCATTATTGTTGATGAATTGGCTGATCTGATGATGAGTGGAAATAAAAAAGAAGTAGAAACCAGTATTGCTCGTGTTGCTCAAATGGCAAGAGCTGTTGGAATGCATCTTATTGTAGCAACTCAAAGACCATCGGTTGATGTTATTACCTGACTTATTAAAGCAAATATTCCTTCTCGTATTGCATTTACTGTTGCGAGTCAAATAGATTCAAGAACCGTTATTGATAAAGCTGGAGCAGAAGATTTACTCGGAAGAGGGGATATGCTCTATAGTCCTACTTGAGTCTTAGAAGCTCAAAGAGTGCAATGAGTACTCGTTGAAACTTATGAAGTGGAAGCCGTTGTCAATCAAATAAAACTAACGGTTGATCCAGATATGGTGAATAATCTTTATGATGAAAGTATAGTAAATGGAAAATCAAATACAACTGGAAGTATTTTAGAAGGATATAATGGTGATCAAGATGAAGAACCAGAAATTATAGAAAAAGCTATTGCTATCGTGAAAGAATCAAAAAAATGATCAACTTCACTCATACAAAGAAAATTATGACTTTGATATGCAAGAGCTGCTAAAGTACTCGATATACTGGAAGAATTATGAGTGGTAGGACCAGCAAATGGAAGTAAGCCACGAGAAGTTTATGAGTAATAGATAATGCATATGCAAGAACAAATATTAAATTTTTTTAAAAATACTTCCTCTCAAGATTATATAATATTTTTTATATCAGTATGATTTTTTGTTGGATTTATTTTTACATGAATTGAAAAAATTTATAAAGCATATTTATGAATTATACTTGGACTTTTTATATTTACTACTATTAATCTTACATTATCATCTTTAAATAATAATGATATTTGAGTCAATGGACTCAGAGATTTTTTCATCAAACATAGAGAGGGGATTGGATTTTATAGTATTTTATTTATTCCATTACTTGCCATTTTAATTCCATTAAATCAGAATATTTCGTTTCGAGTTTCAAAAAATAAAAAATTGAATTATTTCGTTACTTTTTTCTTTTGATTTTTTTTCTTTTCTTTTTTATTCACTATATTTTTATCTATTATCAATAATAGATTTTTATTTAGTATGGACAATATGATTATCACTCAGGTAAGAGAAAGTTATGTTATAAAATCATTATTTGAATATTTTTCCGTATCGATTTTATTTGGTTTTTTGATCAAATATGATTATATTATTAATTTAATAGTTATTTTATTTATTTTTTATAAAATGACTATTGGTTGAATTATAGATTTAATAATGTCAAAATTACTTACATTTTTAGTTCATTTTTTTGAAGAAAAATCAAAATGATGAGAAGATGGAAGTGATCATGGCTGATGACATGATGATCATTGAGGTGGTCATGAGGATTCACATACATGACATGATGATCATTGATGACATCATTAGAAAAAATCTTTTGAAATATTCTATTTATTTATATAATACTTTTAATATTAATTAAAATAGTATATTTTATGGATTATAACTTGTTCTTATTTCAGTTTGAGATAGTATTTTTTTCAATATTTATATTGTATATTCTATATTTTATATCTGGTAAAGTTGTGTGATTTTTTATAGGATTAAAAAATATTATTTGAATATCTCATCATAATAATAAAAATATTATCACGAAGATATCATTAACAGAAGATACAAATATTCATGCGAATAATTATTTTGCTGATAAATATCAAATAACCGATGAAGAAAAGAATAAAATTATTGAATTATTGAAAAAAATTAAAATAAATATATCAAAATCTGAATTTGATCTCGCAAAAAATTTAATAGTTGAATGACTTACTATTGATAAATTTCATATTGATTTAAATATAGAACTCGCAAGTATTTATATATTAGAAAGGGATTATATTAAAGCAGAGTATATATATAAAGATTTACTTTTAGTACATAATGATGATTTTGATATATTAAAAAAATTATCCTATGTTCTCACTATGCAAGAAAAATATGATCTCGCTATAGAAATGTATAAAAAATCAAATGAAATAAAATCGTGAGATTTTGAAATTATTAATATGTTGGCTCATTTATATTATCATAAAGAACTGTATATTGATGCTATTTCCTATCTGAAAATATTTTTAAAAGAAAATCCAAGAGATGCTGATAATATTATATTACTTGGTGCAAGTTATAGAAATATTTGAAAAATTAATGATGCCATCAATACTTATAAAAGAGTTTTAGAAATTCAACCATATAACGAAGAAGTCAAAAAAGAAATTGATGAATTAGAAGCTTTGGAATATTGAGAATAAAAATAAACACCGTATAATTTTTTATTAACAAATTTTAAACGAAGAATTTAAAATTTGTTTTTATTTTTATAAAAAATAAGTATACATTAAGAAATTAATATTAATAATGAAAGTATGTTAAAAATTCCACCACATAGTATAGAAGCTGAACAATCAGTGTTATGAAGTCTTTTGATAGATAAAGATTGATTTTTAGTTATTTCGGATTTACTTTCAAAAGATGATTTTTACGATGATAAAAATGCAAAAATTTATGAAATTATGTTGGAATTGTATACAAAAAATAAACCTATTGATATTATTACCGTAAAAGAAAGACTTGATGATAGAAAAATGCTCGATGATATAGGATGACTCAGTTATATTATTGAACTGACAGAAATAGTTCCAACGAGTTCAAATATCTTTGAATATGCTCAAATTGTTAAAAATAAATCAGTAAATAGAAAACTCATCAAAGCTGGAAATGAAATTATTCTCAATGGATATGATGAAGAAAAAAATATCAATGAACTTTTAGAAAAATCAGAAAAATCACTTTTTAATGTTACTCAAGTTTTTATAAAAAATAAACTCGTTCATATTTCAGATATTTTAGAAAGTAGATTTGAAGAATTTGCTGAAATTCATGAAAATCCTGAGAGTGTCAAAGATCACAGACTTTACACTGGATTTAAATCACTTGATAATGTACTCGGATGACTCAAATGATGAGATCTCGTTATACTCGCTGCTCGTCCAAGTATGTGAAAAACTGCTTTTGCTCTCAATCTGGCTCAAAATATAGGATTTAATAGGAAAAATGTAGCTATATTTTCTCTTGAAATGAGTAAAGAACAACTCACTGATCGTATGATTTCTTCAAGTATTGGAATTAATAGTTGGAAACTTGCAAAAGGGGAGTTAGAAGATGAAGAATTTGCTAAATTATGAGAAGCAATGGAAAAACTCAGTGCAGCAAATATTTATATAGATGATAGTGCTGGATGAAATTTACTTGATCTCAAATCAAAAGCTAGGAGATTGAAAATGGAAGCATGACTTGATCTTATAGTAATTGATTATTTACAACTCATGAGTAATGGAAATTCATTTAACAGAGTGCAAGAAATTTCAGAAATTTCCAGATGAATTAAATCGCTCGCTCGTGAACTGAGTGTGCCAATTATAGCTTTGAGTCAATTATCTCGTGCTGTTGAATCCAGAACTGACAAAAAACCGATTCTTTCAGATTTAAGAGAGTCTGGGTCTATAGAACAAGATGCAGATATAGTGATGATGCTCTATAGGGAAGAGTATTATGATGAATTTACTGATAAAAAGTGAGTTACTGATATAGCTATTAGAAAAAATAGAAATGGTCCAGTGGGAACGATTGAACTTATGTTTGATAGAACGAATCAAAGATTTCTTGAAATGGAAACGAATTTAAGAGAGGATTATTAAAAATTTTTTATTTACCTTTATATCATATATGAATTGAATTGTTATCAAAGGGCATCAAGTAGCATCAGGACAAGCATTAAATTGTCCACGGATTGGAGGAAGTGTTTCTCGTCAACTTCCTTTAATGGAAAAACAATGATTATTAACTTCTCATTTATTTCCTGGAACTTTAAATATTTCTTTGGAGTGTTCTGAAGTTATATATCCTGAATTTGCCGAATTTGATTTTATAATTGATTGGAGATTTCCTGAAAAACCAACTCATTTTAGATTACATAAATTAATTATTACCTATCAATGAATTGATTATCAAGGTTGGTCTTATAGAAAAATATATCCAGTTGGTTATATTTCTATTCATTCACAACCAATAAATGTTATTGAAGTTCTTGCACCAAAAATAGAATGAATTTATTATGGTTGTTCTATTAAATTAAAATTTTGTTCAATTTAATTTTTAATAAATTATATAAAAGGGGGGAACTATACAGCAACATACAAAACACATTACATAATGTATGTTATGTAATGTGTTTTTAATTTCAAATTTATTTGAGTTATAAAAAGAAAAAAATATAATAATTTCAAATTA
>JAVHSE010000075.1:0-7390 GCA_036172015.1 Patescibacteria group bacterium
AAATTCATCTTTGTTCCATTCTTTCCAAAGAATGTTTTGTAAAAATTATTTTATAAGATTTATTTTCAAAAACAACAAAAGTTTCTTTTCAATTTGCCATAATATATTAATTATTATAAATAATTACCTATTTTAATAAAAAAGCTGATATTAAAATTCATCATAAAGTAATTAAACTAAATATTGATAAATTTATTAAAAATAACCAAAATATTTTCTTCCATTTTAAATTAAATAATATTTTTCAAATAATCAAAAAATCAAACAAAATAAATATTTTCATTAAATTAATTAAAAATACATATTTTTCAGGGTCATTTCATAGAATTTTTGAATTTTCTATATATCCAAGAATAAGTAAAGAAATTACTGGATGTATTGTAAAAATAATTAATAAAAATAATATAAATGACCAAAAAATAATTTTTCAGGTTATTTTCTTATCAGTTTGAATTTTATTTTCCATATATTATTTATTTAAATTAAAAATTACTTTTCCTTATTTATCTCCCTTTTTATTGAAATGTATCCTTTAGGGCCAAAGGGAGAACTCGGAAGGCGAGGAGGGATTATTTATTTAATTCAACTACTTTTTTAATTACCTCAATTAATTTTTTTTCAGTATCTTCTTTAATTTCTTTCTCTTTCACAATAGATTCTAAAATAGTTTTTTCATTTTCTAATGCAAGATATAATTCATGCTCTACTTTTTTAATTTTTGAAACATCTACAGTATCTAAATATCCTTTTGATCAAGCATATAAAGTAGCAACTTGTTTTTCAACGGTTACTGGCTCATATACTCATTGTTTCAAAAGTTCCATCATTCTTTTTCCTCTTTCGAGTTGCTTTCTCGTTGCTGGATCAAGATCAGAAGCAAATTGTGAAAATGCTGCTAATTCTCTATATTGAGCTAAGTCTAATTTTAGAGTACCAGAAACTTTTTTCATAGCTTTAATTTGAGCAGAACCTCAAACTCTTGAAACTGATAATCAAACATTTATTGCTGGTTTTTGACCTGCATTAAATAAATCAGATTCTAAAAATATTTGTCAATCGGTAATAGAAATTACATTGGTAGGAATATAGGCAGAAACATCTCCAGCTTGTGTTTCAATAATTGGAAGTGCTGTCATAGATCAAGCACCAAGTTTATCATTTAACTTTGATGATCTTTCGAGTAATCTTGAGTGGATATAAAATACATCTCAAGGATATGCTTCTCTTCCTGGTGGTCTTCTTAAAAGTAATGACATTTCTCTATAAGCATTGGCTTGTTTCGATAAATCATCATACACTATGAGTGAATGTTTTCCATTAAACATGAAATATTCAGCCATAGCACAACCAGCATATGGAGCTAAATATTGCATAGATGCAGGACTCGAAGCCCCAGCAGAAACAACTATAGTATAATCCATAGCTCATCTATTTCTGAGTTCTTCTACTACTCTCGCAACTTTTCATTCTTTTTGCCCGATAGCAACATAAACACAAATTACATTTTGACCTTTTTGATTTAAAATAGCATCAATAGCAACTTGAGTTTTTCCAGTTTGTCTATCTCAAATAATGAGTTCTCTTTGTCATCTTCAAACAGGTACTAAAGCATCAAGTGCTTTTATTCCAGTTTGAAGTGGTTCATGAACTGATTTTCTATCCATTACTCAAGTCGCAACTCTTTCAATTGGATAATTTATAGAAGATTTTATTTCACCAAGTCCATCAATAGGATTTCATAAAGCATCTACCACCCTTCCAATTAATCATTCTCAAACTGGAACTTCTAAAGTTCTTCCAGTACATTTTACTTTTTCTCATTCTTTAATAGATTTAAATCAAGACAAAATAACTATTCATACATAGTGTTCTTCTAAGTTTAAAGCAATTCAAACTCATCCTGATTCAAATTCAACTAATTCATTATAAGCAACATTTCTGAGTCCAGATACTTTGGCAACTCAGTCTCACAAATAAAATACTTCTCAAACATTTTCCATTCCTGGAGTTATATCTAAGGTATCAATTTGTTTTTCAATATCACTTATAATTCCATTAAGTAAGTCATTAGACATAAATAATTTTTTTATAAATATAAATTTTTTATTTCATTCATTTTTCAAATCTCAAATAACTCAAATCAAACATATTATCATTAAAAAAGATTCTCATTCCTCATTTTAAATTTTTATTTGGAATAAATTCTATTTCATTACTATCAATATGTAATCAAAAGAAAGTATCAAAAGATATCACGGACTTTTCTTTTACATATGACATACTTTTTTCTCAAAAATCATAGTATTCAACTTTATAAAAATCTCTCCCATTATGAATTTTATCAAATTCTTTTTCTCCTCTTTTTCACAAAAATTTTTTTAAAGAATGGAAAAGTTGTAATTTTTTTAACAACTCATGTAATTCAGCTTTATTTAATTGAGAAATATCAGTCATAATTTATGATTATTTTATTAAGTAAGTTACACTTTATATTTTTTTAAAGAATGTAATTCTTTTTCAATGAAATCTTTATTTACTATTTCTTTATCAAAAAGTTTTTCATTAAATTTTAAAATCAAATCAACAGATTGAGATTTAATCTCTTGTAACATCGTTTCTTTTTCTTTTTGAATTTCAGCCAATGCAGATTCTTTTATACTTTTTGCCTCATTTTCAGCTTTTTCTTTGGTTAATATTGCTTCTTTTTTAGCTAACTCTAAAGAATTTTTTCTTATTTCTTCTCATTCTCATCTTGCTTGAGATAAAAGAGCATCTTTTTCCATTTGAGCTTCTTTATGTAATTTTTCAATATTATTATAATCTGCCTCTAATTTTTTTCTTTTTTCCGATTCTTTATCGAGATATTCTAAATAAGGTTTAAATATAAATCTATTTAAAACCCATAATATTAAAACTAATATTATCGTTTGAATTACTAATGTCTCTAATGTAAAGAATTTAAAATCATGTAATCATTCTGTCATAATTATTGTAAGCTAACAAGTAAAATTTTAAATAATAAATTTTTACAAATGTATTATTACATAGCAAATCAAATAATTAAAGCAATAACTAATGCATAAATTGCAACAGCTTCAGCTAAAGCTATACATAAAATAGCTAATCATTGAATTTTTCATGATGCTTCTGGATTTCTTCCAAGAGCTTCTAATGCACCTTTTCCAATTAAACCAATACCAAAACCAGGACCAATTGCTCCTAATCAAATAGCTAAAGCCATTGCTAACATTTTTAATTCCATAATAAATTATGTTAAAATATAAATTATAATCTTGAATCTTTATAAAAATTCAAAATTAGATATCTATACTTTATTTTAATGGTGGGATTCTCTACTTTGATTAAAATAGGAAATCATCAGCATAAGAAATACTGCTGCTTGTATAAAGGCTACAAATATTTCAAAAAACCAAAATGGAATGGAAATAATTCTTCCAATTTCAAAAAATGATGCACTCATTAAAACTCATAAATAACTAATAACCCCAATCAGTATGACTCCAGCAAATATATTTCCAAAAAGTCTCAAAGATAATGATGCGATAGTTGATGGAACAGAAACAAGATGTAACCATCCGACAAATACATTAATACATTTTTCGGTAATATTATCTCAAGAAAAATTAAATACATATCATTTTGCCGTACTTCCTGCTCAAGAGTTTTTTATAGCAATTCCTAAAAATGTAACTACCGTAATGATTCATAAAACCAAAGTAGTATTGAGATCACTATTCATAGGTCTTACATATTGTAATATATTTGGAGAAATAGATCCTCCAGCCCAATCTATTAATAATCAAAATAAGTTTCCGAATAATATAATAATGAAAAATCAAGCTACCAATGGGAAAAAAGCTCTTGAAAATTTTTTATCATGAAATGAATCTGATATATTTTTATCCAAAATCGAAATAAAATCTAAAACAGCAATTTTTAATTTTGAATCTTCTTTTTGCAAAGCTTTTTTTGCAAATATTGAAAAAATTAAAACAATAAGTAAAAATAAAAATGAAGCTACATTAGTATTACTGATAGGACCGTATACGGTTTCTCATTGAATTTTTGGAATATGTGGTCAAGTATGCTCAGTAGTAGTTTCAACTTTTTTATTTTCAATTGGAATCATCTTTTTTTTGTGATAAAATAGTATTAAATTGAGTATTCACTTTTTTGATTTCAATAAATAATATTATTAAGAGAGGTATTATAGAAAATATAACAGCTCAAATTAAAAAAAATCACTTATTTCAAAAAATCGCACCGAGTATAATTCAAATAAATAAAAAAGCAAATAAATTTACTAATATAATTAAGGAAATTCTGATAAAACTTTTATACATAAAAAATTGATTATTTTAAAAAAATAGTTATATTTATATAAATTTATTATATAAAAATTATTTATTATGCAAGATATATACTGACTTAAAATTTTTTCTTGAATTGATCAACATATCGTAAATATAATTATATCAAATGCAAAAATTGAAAAATTTGATGATGGAAATAAAATTATTCAAGAGTGAGATGAATCGAATGGAAAATGATATATTATCAAATCTGGGACTGTGAGTGTCCAAATTGGATGAACAGAAGTAGCTCAGTTATGAGTTGGAGAAATATTTGGAGAAATTTGACTCTTAAGTGAAGATCTGAGAATCGCTACCGTTCAGGCTATATGAGATGTAGAAACTCTTATTTTAGACCAAGATGATATTATTGAAATGATAAACAATGGAAATGAATCTATTAATAAAGATCTTTTAGAAAGAATTGAAAAAAATTTAAAAAATAAATAATAACACTATGGTGAATCAACAACAAATTATTAAAAATTTACTAGAAAAATGAGTTTCAAGGATTATTGATAGACAAAATTTAGAAAAAAAACTTATGTCATGAAAGAAACTGAGAATTAAATTTGGAATTGATCCAACTGGTACTACTGTTCATATATGACATGCAGTCCCTATTTTAAAATTAAGAGAATTTCAAAAATTATGACATCAAGTGGTTATTATTATTGGGGATGCCACTGGGCAAGTATGAGATACTTCAGATAAAAATGCAGAAAGACCAATGCTTACGAGAGAACAAACACTCGAAAATGCAAAAGATTATTTACATCAATTTTGAAAAATACTTGATATCAATAAAGTAGAAGTCAGATTTAATAGTGAGTGGATGGATAAAACCAATTTTAATTATGTTTGAGAACTCGCAAAAAACTTTTCTGTTACAGAAATGCTTGATAGAGATAATTTTTCAAAAAGATATAAAGAGTGAGTAAGAATTTCATTACAAGAATTTTTGTATCCAATTATGCAAGGATATGATAGTGTGATGATACAAGCAGATGTAGAGCTTGGTGGAAATGACCAATATTTTAATTTACTCGCTGGAAGAAAATTACAAGAATTTCACTGACAAGAAAAACAAGATATTATTATGTTTAACCTTATAGAAGGAACTGATGGAAGAAAAATGAGTAAAACATTTTTTAATTTTATTTGATTGAATTTTTGAGCAAATGAAATGTTTGTAAAAATAATGGAAATTCATGATAATCTTATTATGACATATTTTGAACATTGTACTCCTTTGTTATTAGAAGAAATAGAACAATATAAGAAAAGATTAGATTCTTGAGAAAATCCAAGAGAAATAAAAATAGATTTAGCATGAGAAATTGTAAAACTCTATCATGGAGAAGAAAAAGCCATAGAAGCTCGTGTATACTTTGAAAAAGTACTCAAAGAATGAATCATTCCAGACGAAAAAGATATTGAAAAAATAGACTTAGAAAGCGAATCAATGGAATTAGCTTTGGTAACGGTTTTAGTAAAATCAAAATTGGTACATAATTCAACAGAAGCAAGAAATGCACTTTCTGGAAATTCCGTAAAAGTAAATAATATTGTTATTTCAGATCCAAAATTTATGATTTCACTTGATAAAAAAAATTATACTCTTATACAAGTAGGAAAAAAGAAATTTATCATGATAAAATAACTCTCTCAGTATTTATGAAAAACTTTGATTTAACAAAAATATTTGGTTCTAATACCAGAACAAAGCTTCTAGAAAAATTCTTTTTAGAATATGAATCTGGAAATAATGAATGATTTCATATGAGAGCTTTATCTCGTGATTTAGAAGAACAAATAAACTCAATAAAAAGAGAACTTGATAGTTTAGAAGAACTCAATGTTTTAAAAAGTAGAGAAGAATCAAAGAAAAAAATATTTTTTCTCAATAAAAATTTTTTCTTACTCGAAGAATTTAAAAATATATTTTTAAAAACATATAATCCTCATGATGCTATCAAAAAATTTTTCAAAGAACAATCTTGTCTCGATTTAATAATTATCAATGAAGCTTTATCAAAAAGACTCACTGGAAATACAAATAATATCGTTGATATATTTCTTATTTGAGAAATAGATAAAATAGTTTTTAATGATTTTTTAGCAAAAACTTTTTTTAATAGAAAAATTAAATACGCGATTATAACCAAAGATGATTTTAAAAAAAGACTCGAGTATAATGATAAACTTATATTAAATATTATCTGACAAAAATGAAATATATTTCTCAAAGATCAACTTTGAGCTGAAAATATGATGTAAAAATAAAAAAGATTCCATTGAATCTTTTTTATTTCGTATTGTTATATGATTATTTTTATTTCTTCTATCAGTTCTTTTGGAGATAAACTCGCTTTGAGTAAAAATTTATCAGCTCATAAACTTAAGGCTTTCTCTTTATCTTTTTGATCATTTAAATTTGATAATACTACTATTTTTACCGTGTTTTGTTCATCTTTTCTAATTATATCTAATAATTCAAATCCATTTATTCAAGGCATCATAATATCTAAAATCACCAGATCAGGGATAAATTTTTTGAGTTCTCTTATAGCATTTTCACTTTCATTTTCAACAAATACATCAAATCATTCTAGTGTAAACTTAAATTTATACATATCTGATAAAATTTTATTATCTTCAATTATCATTATCTTTTTTTTCATTTTAAATACAATTAAGTTATAAACTTAAGAGTATTGTAACATATTTACATATATATTTCAAATTTATTTTGAATTATCTATTTTTTATTTATAATCAATATAATTTATTTCATTATGTTTATTATGAAGAAAATATTTATAGCTTTATTTTTTATATTTTTCATATCTTCTTGCTTTAATTCTGGAGAAAACAAATCAGTAATATCACAACAACTAGAAAATAAAAATATTCAAAATACCATTATTCAAGAAAAAACAACTTCTATCAAAGTTGATTTTGAAAAAGATTTAAATTGATTTTTTCAACAAACAAACTCTGGAAGCAAAAATTAA
>JAVHSE010000076.1:0-15250 GCA_036172015.1 Patescibacteria group bacterium
TATGTAAACAAACTAAAAAATACTTCTAACTTTTTATAATACTCATTAAAATTCACCACACTGAGATTATTGACATGAGCTAATCTTTGCTCTACGAGTTCTTTATGTTCTTGCATTTCGCAAAACTCTATATTTTCTAATTTTTGAAGTTGTTTGGTTGAATCAACTATATTTTTATACATGATATGAACCAAATAAATATAATACAGCATAATAGCATGGAGCTTGTGATATTCTCAGGAATTATTCATATTGAGAATAAATTTTTTATCTGCAAATTTTATTAAAAATTCTTCAAATAATTTCGTTCATTTTTGTTTTTCAAATTGTTTTTGTATGATACATAAATCAGAAAATTGATGAATCGGATAGACTTTTCAAAAAAATCCATTTTTATAACAAATGGAATTACTCAAATCAATCAAATACTCTTTTTCTGTGAGTCAGTCAAAACATTCATATACATTCGTAAGAAATCCAACCACTATTTTCATTTGATTTTCAATTACTTTTGTTCACAAAAAAATATCCATTTTAAAAATAGGCATATAATAATTATTCGTAAATTTTTTTATATAATAAAAATCAATACATCCAAAATCGTTTTCAAAAATAAAACTGATTTTTATATATTCTCATATATCAGTTTTTGTTTCTTCATATTGAATAGATTCAAATTTTTTTATAAATGATGCAATCTTATTTTTCACCCCTATTAAAGAATTCTTTTCTTTTTCTATATCAAGAAATGGGGTATTAAAACAATAGAGAGTTGAAATATTTTGCATAAAATAATATAATTATAATTTCAATAAAACCTCTCAATTTTGAGAGGTTTTATTGAATAAATTATTTTCCTCATAATAATTCTTTTTGGAGTTCTTCTTGAGCATTTTTATTCAAAACTTTCAATCATTCCAGTTTTGTTTTTGCTTCAGCAAAAGTAGCTTTTTCGGCTTCAGCTTGAATCAGTAAATCTTTTCTAAATGTTTCAATTTGGTCGAAATGATTTTTTAATTTCGTTACATTTTCAACAAATACTGTCGTTGATAATGAAGGTTTAGAAGCAATTTCTTCTGCTTTTCTTGAACTCGCAATGGCACTATCAGTAAGATCAGATGACATTTTATCAATAGTAGACCCCATTATTTCCATAGCTTTAGCAGAAGCATCGAGTGCTTTTTGACTTGAAGTTTCAATTAATGCTGTTGATAATAATGTTTTAAATATCGGTCTTGAAGAATTCATACTCAGAGATAATTTTTGAGCAGAATCGAGTCTCATGAGTAATCTTTTTTCAGTCATTTTTAGGTTTCAAATTAAAACGACTAAATTAGAAGCAAAATATTCTACATTTCTTAAAAAAAGTGATAACTTTTCTTTTTGAATTTCATCCGTTTCATTTTCAATTTTTGTTTTAAATTCAATTACTTTTTGATCGATAAATGATTTATAAGCTTCTACTTTGGCAATATTTTCACCAATTCCATCTAAAAATTTATTTTGTAAATCAACGGAAGTATTGAGGCTACTATAAGCGGTATCAAATCCTGAAAATATCACTCCAATTTTTCATTCAATACCTTTTAAATTAAAAGATGCTTCATCAAATTTTGTATCAAGAGTTTTTACTAAACTTCCAAGTAAAGGAATTGATTTTGCAATTTTCATCACCGTTCCATCATTGTTAATAATTTCAGAGTATACACTTTGAACAGAAGTATTCATTTTTGTAAGCTCATCACTGACATTCATGATAGGATCACTATCAATTATTTTTGCTGATTGAGAAACGATAGTATCAAATGGAGCCGTAATTTTTTCTCCAATAGATCTAAAATCACGAGCCTCTTCAAATGTTTTTTCAATTTCTAAAACATCAGATTGAGAAATAATAAGTGCTTTTTTTTCTTCTACCACTGGTAAAGTTTGTGTTTGTGCAGTCATAATAAATAAGTTTAAAATATAAAATAGTACATTAAGTATACTCTATTTTTATAAAAAATCCAAAAATTAATCTATATTTTTTTTATATTGAATATATGACATTCTTTAAAAGTATTTTTCTTACGAGTACTTTGTTTTTTAATATTTTCTATTCTATCCAAATTCGTAGGATGAGTAGAATTAAAATACAAATACTGAGTAAATAGATTATCTTTATCTTCAAAAAAAGGTAATATACAATATGGATTTCATCACAAATCTTTTAAAAATTTAATTCATCCATTATCAGCTCTTATTTCAGTTTTTCTCGAAATATAACTGGTAGTCAATTCAAATATTTTATTATAATCAATGCTCGTATCAATTCATAAAAAAGTTAAAGTTATATACATAGGAAATTGTTTTGAAAATGCTTGAATTGGATCTTTCGAAAGAATATGCTCAATTTCATGTCATAAAACAAATACAAATTCTTCTTCATATTGAAGTTTTTTTAAGAGTCATGTAGTGAAAATAATATTCCCTCATAAGGAAGCAAAAGCATTTATTTCAGTACTTTCCTTTACATATACATCTATATTTTTAGGAAGCTTTACATTGTAGGATATCTGAGTAAAATCAAACTTTTTATCTTTTGATTCAATAAAAAATTCTCAAAAATATTTCTTTTCATCTTCAATACTCAGTTTTGCAATAAAGAACTCTGAAAATCAAAAAAAAAGAAGATATGAAAAAATTCAAATTCACATAAGAATCAAAATCATTTGAAAAGCCCACTTCAAATCAGGCATTCATGGAGATACATCATCATCAGGAATATTTGGCATCTGAAAGTCACTCATAAAAGATTTTTATTATGTTATATGAACACATTATAAAACGGCTTTTGATTAAATCAAATATTTTAGTCAATTTTATTTGAATTAAAAGCAAAAATAGTGTAAAATAAAGCCAATGTATTATTTTTTAACTATAAAATATGAAAACAAATTGTCCTATTTGTAATAAGGAATTTGAAATAAATGAAACTATGCTTGGTAAAAAAGCAAAATGCAGTGAATGTCAAAATATATTTTTATTATGATGAAAAGTAGAAATTATTCCAGAGAAAAAACTAGAAGAGAAAATAGAAATTGAAGAAATCTGAAATGAAAAAATAGAACCAAAAAAAATAAGTTATACTTCATCTCCACAAAATATTACTATAAAGCCAAACAAAATAAGTTATATTCTTTTCTCAACTTGAATATTCTGATTTTTAATAATATTACTTTTACTTTCAGTTATTGCATCAGTATTTTATACTCCAATTATTACTGTATCAATAATTATTTGAATTATTATTGTATTAATAAACTTTTGGCTTTCAAATATTTCTTATAAAAAAGAAAACTATACTTTTACTCCATGAAAAATTATATATACTTATGGATGATTATTTTCAGATAATACCGTAGAAATAAATATCAATAAGATTTCACAAGTAAGTTGTCATATTTGATTTATAGAAAATATCTTTTTTAAAACTGGTCATATAACCATAAAAACTGCTGGAAGTACTTCTGGTAAAATAAAATTAAGAAGTGTTGAAAATACTCTCGCATATTACTGAGAAATTCAAAAAAGAATGCAATACAACGGTTTTAAACTCACAAAAGAAAATCTCGTTATGGAAGCAAAACCTCATATTATTGGAGCTTTTTGAGAAAGTATAAATTGACTCATTACCAATATTTTGGTTATTGTATATGTTGTATTTAATATAATATGAGAACTTTGAAATTCAGCTAATTCAACTGATTTAAATATATCATGAGTATGATGAATGATAATTGGATGAGTATTTTTCGTTATTGCTATTCCTATAGTAATAAGAATAATCTTTAAATATCTCGATGTTAAAAAAAGAATCTATCAAATATATGATGATGGAATATATTTTTCAGAAGGATTTTTAAGTAAAAACTATTCTTTTTTACCAATGGAAAATGTATCTGATACAGAAAATAATCAATCATTTTTTTCTAAAATTTTCTGAATTCATGATGTAATCGTAAGCTCAGAATGAAGTAATAACCAAGTATATTTTTATAATATGGTAAACGGGAAAAAAATGATGGAAACCATTAAATATCTCAAACAACATATTTCAATTCAAACAAAAGCAAAAACAGATGATGAGCAAATAACTATTGAAAATGAGTCCTGAGAAACCATCGAAATGAAAATAACCTCTACAAAAAATACACAATATAACACCGATTTTACACTTATTTTAAAACCAAATATACTCAAAATTTTTTTAGTAAATGTGCCCTTTATACTATGAGTGTATACCATTCCAGTATTTTTAATAAATTTTTTCAAAGCATTTTTTACTACTTTTCATATTACGAGTTCAAATTTTGAATATAAATATGAGTTTATTAGTACCAAACACAATATATTTAGTGTTGATAAAATAACAAAAATAGTTATTACAGAATCCATTCTCGATAAATGGCTGGGAACATGTAGTATAGCTCTATCATCTATTTGATCATCAAATAGTATGAATTTTTCAAATATCAAAAAAACTCCTGAGCTTTTTGATAAAGTATTATCAAAAATATGAATATATAAAGAAGAACCTCAAAATATAATTCCTATTTCATATAGTGTCTGAGAACTCTTTAAAATGAACTTATTTACCTCTATTATACTCATATTAGCTACACTTCCTCTTTTATGTATTCCCCTGATTTGATTGATATTATATTATAAATATTATTTTAAAGAAAAATACTATAAAAATACTTTATACAAAAGCTATATTGAATCTCTTTCTGGAATTATTATTCAAACAAAAATCTATAGTCATCTTGATAACATAAAAGCTATTGAAGTGATAAAATATCCTTTCACAAATACTGGAACACTTCTGTTTGATATTAGTTGAGATAATAAAGCCCAGTATGGGGAAAAAGCAAATCAATACTCTCTTATTTCGAGTGGAATTAAAATTCCTCTCACATGAGAATGTAATGAAGTATTTAATACTCTTGATACTATTTTGAATAATGCCAACCTTGATACTAATATCATTTTAGAAAAGAAACAAGATATTTGAAATACATTATTATGGGTAATTCCTTTTTCTCTCATCACATTTATATTTGCTCCTCTGGTTATTTGAATTACTATTTGGTATATAAAATCAAAAAAATATATACTAGAAAATTCAAGAATACTTTCGTATTGGGGAATTATATATAAAACAAAAAGATCAATTTTGTACTCTAAATTTGATTTTATAGAACAAAATCAATGATTTATAAATAAAATATTTGGAAACTGAATGGTTTCTATATTTACGAAATGAAGTGGTTTCTCAGATATGAAAATCATTGATATTGCCAATCATACTGAAATATATGATATCTTAAAAGAAAAAGTAAACTAAAAATTTAGTTTACTTTTTCTTTTTTAAAATTATAAATATTATTATCTTTTCATTACATTTATTTTTGGTCTTTTACTTTTAAAATTTTCAATTATTTCATCAAAAAGTTTTTTTGCTATCTCAGAATTATCACGAGAATAATTACATACAAATATATCTATCGATATATAGTTATTTTCTGGCCAAGTATGAATACAAAGATGTGATTCTGATAGCATAATATTAAAAGAAAAAGATTGATTTTCAAATATATACATCATACTTCAAATAACTTTAAATCCTGCATCTTTTATTTTTTGCTCAAAAAATGCTTTTATATATTCATGCGAATTTTTATTGATAAAATAATCAAAATCACATTCGTAGAGATCTCAGATAATGTGAGTTCAAGAATTTTTATTCATACTATATAGATAAGAAATCATAAAAAAAGAGGGATAACCTCTCTTTTTTTATTTTTTAGCAAGTTCTTCTTTAAAATGAGCAAACAAATGATTCACTAAATCATCGAGATTTTTAAAATCTTCTCTTTCATACCTAAATGATTCTCCATTAATATTTATTTGAAGATTTCCATTGAAAAGTGATTTTTTATTTTTATCAATTTTTATATCTACTAATCCTTCTACATCTACTCAATCAAATTTATTTAAGTAACTATTTACTTTTTTATCTAAATTTTCTGAAACGATTCTTTCCACTACTTTTTTTGCTTCATCTGGAGCATGTATTTGTATTTTTAAATTCATAATCTGTCTATTAATAATATAAAATATGTATCACTCAATATTTTTTATTGAGTGATTTTGATTGTATTCTATTTTTTTTTATTTTCAAGGGAAAATATGAATTTTTTATCTTCGTATATTATCAAGTATAATTCCAGTTGCTATTGCAGCATTCAGACTTTCTGCTGATCAGAATCTTGGAATAGTTATTTTTTTTGTTATCAATTTTTCTATTTCTGAGTTGATACCATTACTTTCATTTCCAATAACGATATACCCAGATTTTTCAAATGAAATCGTGTGAATATTTTTTCCACTAATAAAAGCTCAATAAATAGGAAAAGAAGAATTTTGTAAATATTTTTGTATATCAGTATAAAATATTTCTACTCGAGTAAAACTTCCCATAGATGCATGAATTACTTTTGGATTATAGTATTCAACGGTTGTATGAGAACAAATTATTTTTTTTATTCCATACCAATCAGCTATTCTGATAATAGTTCCAAAATTTCCAGGATCTTTTATATCATCAAGGATCAAAATATATTCATTATTATTTTCTAATTGAGCATTCTCTTTTTGATAAACACAGGCAATTCCATATGTATTTGTTTGTAAAGTGGAAATACTACTAATTTCTTCTGAAGTTGCTATTTCAAATGAAAATTTTGAAAAAATATTTCTCTCTTGCAAATAAAAATCTTCACTTAAAATCAAATCATATATTTTAAAATCAGATGAAAGTAATTCTAAAAGAGATTTCTCTCATTCCACTAAAAATAAACCTTTTTCATTTCTATTTTTTTTATTATGCAAAGATTTTATAAATTTCATCTTGTTTTTTGAAAGCATATTATTTTGTTATTCTTTGTAATATTTTTTGTATAAAAAGAGAAGTTTGTTTCATTCTTTCTACTTGAGAAGTTTCTATATTCAGTTTTACATATATCAGTTTTTTATTTCCAAAAGTTCTTTTTATTTCTTTTAATACAAAATCAGCTATATATATTTTATAATTAATGAAAAAATCTTGTATATAATCTGGTATCTCATCTATCTTTTCACCAATTAAAAAATATCCTTGTTGCCTGATAGTTTCAGTTAAATCTTTTTCTCTATAATCTAAATGAAATAATTGAGAAAAATCATCACTATCCCCTACTTCATTTCCATTATAATATTCACTTTCTTCCCCATATGAATCTTCATCATCGATATGATAGGTCATACGAAGTTGTCTATTTTTAATATACAAATAAGAAATAGTTTGATTGATTTCATTTTTTTCGATATTTTCTATCATTTTCAGCATATTTTTTACATTATGATTTATTTTTTCTTTCTGGTAAATTTATCTTTCAATCTACGAGCTTCTTTTTCTCAAACTTTTTCCATCAAAACTATTTCCATTTCAGCTGATTCGTCAAATAAATTCATTTCTATATCTATTCAATGTTCTAATTTATATCTATAATCCTCATAATTTCCATAACTCACAGTCAGCTCATTATCACGAATTATCCACATCATTTGAGCTATTTTATTGACAAAATATCTATCATGCGAAATAAATAAAACGGTTCCTGGATACTTTGATATTGATCGTTCGAGAGATTCTCTGCTATCATAATCAAGATGATTCGTTGGCTCATCAAATATAAGAAAATTTGATTCTTTTTGTCATAAAATAGCAAATAAAACTTTTGATATTTGTCATCATGATAAATATTTTACTGGTTTGTCAATAGTTTCTTTTTCAAGTAAGTAATATTTCAGATATCAAATGAGTTGTTCTACTTCAAAATGAAGTCAATGAAGCATAAAATTTTCTCGTATCGTTTTTTCTTTATTGAGTTCTTCGTGAAGTTGAGAATAATAAATGATTTTGAATCATTTTCCTCTGGTAAATATTCACTCCAAAACATCAATTTGTCACATAATTGTTTTTAAAAAAGTTGATTTTCCGACTCCATTTTCTCCGATAATTCACACTCTTGCTTTTCTATTGATATAGAGTTCATTTATAAAAAACAAAGGCTCATCTCTTCAAATAAAAACTTCTTTAAAATAAAGTATTCTTTCACTTTCATCTCACACATAATCAAAAAAGAATTTTGGTACATCTGGAAAATATGGTTTTTCTAGTTTTTCTAATCTGTCGAGTGCTTTTTCTCTACTAGCTGCAAAAGATGCTCTACTTCCGGCTCGAAATCTATTAATTAAATTTTCTTCTTTTTTTATAAAATCTTGTTGCCTTTCCCATTCATCAGTCTTTTTTTCTTCTACTTTTTCTCTTTCTTCTACATATTGAGAATAATTCATATGATAAAAATTCAAAGATCGACACGGTTGCATTTCATATGTTTTTTTACAAGTTTTATCTAAAAATTCTCTATCATGAGAGATAATTAAATATCCACCTCCCCATTTATTTTGCAAATATGATTCCAGCCACTCTACTGATTTCATATCTATAAAATTGGTTGGTTCATCTAAACAAAGTAAATCTGGACTTTGAACGAGTATCTTACACAAAGCTACTTTTGTTCTTTCTCAACCTGAAATTTGAGTGAGTTTTTTATCCAGTAAATGCAAAATTCACATTCCATTTGCAACTGAGTGAATTTGATTATTATAATTATATCATCCAATAGTATTAAAAGTTTCAAGAAGTGTAGTATATGTTTCTATAATATCCATATTTTCTGGATTATTTGACATTTCTTGTTCTATTTTTTGCAATTCTTTTTCTAACATAACAATATCTTTAAATCCTTCTTTAATCTCTCATCTGACTGTTTTTTCTTCATTATCAGTATATATTTGGCTCAAATATCAAATCGACATATTTCAAATATTTTCTATTTTTCCATCATATCATACTATTTCCCCAGTAATAATTTTCATAAGTGTTGTTTTTCCTACTCCATTTCCTCACACCAAAGCTATCGAATCATTTTCATTGAGTATAAAATCAATATCTTTGAGTATTATATTTCCATCGACTTCATATTTGTCAATCTTAATTCTTAAATGTTTCATTATTTTTTTGTAAATTTTTATATTTTCAAGTATAATATAAAAAAATATATTTTAATCAAAAAAATATGAGTAATTTTATTACGATTGAAACCAATGAAAATAAAATAAAACTTAAAAATTTAATGTTTTCAGCTATATTTATAGGTTTTACTTGGATAGTATTTCACTTTACTATTGTTTTTTTCTTTGGATTGGTCTTAGAATCAGTGTTTCTCGTATGATTATTTTTATGAGTTGGAAATGTTGTTTCTATGCTTATAGATATACCAGTTTGAGTGTTACAAAAATATATTAAACCAAAAACTTTTTTACTTATTTCATGATGATTGATGCTGTTTGTATCACTTATATTTTTAAAATTTATCTATTTTAAAGCTCTTTGAGATATAGTAGAAACTGGATCATGAGATGCAGCAAAAACTATTTCATTTGTGGGAGAATTTCTCAATAGTTTTTTAAATATAGCTTTACTTATTCTTTCTGCTTGTTTATATGGACTTATTAAAGAATGTTTTGATGTGACGACTCTCAGTTATATTTTTAACATTTCCACTCCTTCAGAATATGCTTCCCTCATATCAAAATACAATATCCATGCTTGAATTTGATCAATGGTTTGACTTATTTTTTCTTGAATACTTCTGGCTTTTAATATAAAAATAGCAATTATTATTATTACTATCATTATTATATGATTCTTATTTTTTATCTTCAAATATTTTGACAATACAGTCGAAACGATTGAATTTGATAAAATAAAAAAGTTAAAATTAGACATTATAAAAACAAATTTACTCAAGAAAAAAGACCAACTTATATCAAATATCACTCCAAAAGCTATTATTGATCTCTCAAAACAAACAAAAATTATATTACTCAAACCTATAGAAATAAAAAAAAGTATCAATTTTAAAGATGCCTATGATATATCAATTTCATGATTTCAAACTTTTATCAAAATAATCTTTTGAGTACCAAGAAATTTACTCGTATTATGGTTTTTAGCTATTATTATTCAGTATGGTTTTTGGGATACTTTTGTTTCTACTTTTCAAGTTGAGTTTCTCAATAAAATTATTTCTCTCAATAAAGAAGAATTTCTCATTAAACAATCAAGATGACTGATTACTGGATATTTACTGCTTGGAATGATTGTTATTCCTGCTTTTTTATTACAAGATTTTTTTATCAATCTTTCAAAAAAAATCTGAGTATTTAAAGTGATTATGTTTGGTATTATGATTTCATCCGTATCTTTATTTTTCTTTTGAATATTTAAAAATATATATATTTCTATCGTTTGCTGACTTATAAATAGTGTGTGATATGCTGCTAGTATGCCATTATCTCAAGCCGTATTTTGAGAAAAGTATAACGAAGATTATGCCAAAAAATTTAATTTAAAAGAAATTGATTCAACTATTTCTGCTGCACCTCTAAAAATCATTCTCAACTTTGCCAATGTAGTCTGACTTATCATATGATCTATACTCGTTTGAGTTTTGTGATTTGATTTATTTTTTATGGTATTTTCTTTTGTATTAGGATGATTTTTTATTTATAGTATTTTTCATATGAAAATCTTTGCTGGACCTCAATGAGAACTTGAAATTGCTGCATCAACTATACAAGAAACCACACATATCATACAAGATACAACAAAATCAAATTTAACAGAGTTAAAAACGAATATTGATCCTGATTTTATCTAATCTATAAATAATCACAAATTATGAAATATTTCAAATCTATATTCACTTTTATTTTTCTATGATCTTTTTTTCATACATATGCAGAAATGGTTTACCCTATTCAAACGATGAGTAAAATCAATTGTCGATTTGAAAACTATCAATCTCTTTGAGATGAATGTAAAATGTCATTACCTATTTTAAAAACTTCTGATTATATCAAATATAAAAATGATTATAGCTTGTATAGAAGAGTCTATACGATTTTATGGTGATCAACCTATGATTATTGATGGGATGTATGAAATTGATGACATGAATGAGTTGATATAGCTACAGCAAAATGAACTCCTGTTTACTCAATTACAGATTGAAAAGTTATTTTAGCTTCAAATATTATTTGATGGTGAAATACGGTAAAAATTGAACATACTATAAATGGAAGAAAAGTATATTCAAATTATTCACATTTATCAAAAATTGATGTTTCTATTTGAGATACCGTAAAAACAAAAACAAAACTTTGAGAAGTTTGAAGTACTTGAAATAGCACTGGAAATCATCTTCATTTTCAAATTGATCTCTCAATATCTTGAAAGTGACCTCGGTATCGGTCAAATTGTAGTGAAAAAAACTATAACAAAATAGTAAATTCAAATATTTGTTTTGAGCAATTAAATATAAATACTATTGATCCACTTTTATTTTTAGAAACTGCTGGAGCTATAGTGAAAAAAAACGAAATTGATAAACCAAAACAAGCAAATATTTCTCAAAAGTGATTACTTTCAAGAGAGGAAATTTTAAAAAGAGAAATTCAAGATTTTTTAAAAACATACGAAGTAAAAGTAAATATTATCAATTTATGAGGAAATATTGAACTGAGTAAAAATGGAACTTTTAGAATTTCTGTTATTGATAAAAGAACAAAAAAACCTTTTACTGGAAGTTTCCCTTGAGATATGAATTTTAAATATGATGGAAAAAAAATCAGTATATTTCCAACTGGAATTTTACAAATAGATAATGGGAACAGAGATTTTCAAGTTATTCCAAAAACTGATGGAAAAATGAATATAGATATTTATCTATGAGAAACTTTTTTCAAAAAACTTGATTTTTGAGTCATAGATACAAAAAAAACCATTATTCCACACAGTTGAGTATTTATAAGTGAGAAAGAATCTGTTATTTGAAATAATAGCCAATGATTATTCTATTTTAAAAATAACTATTGACTCAATATTTTATGATTTCCATTTGATGGAAATTATACTCTTAGTTCAGAAAATAAAACAGTCAAATTTTGTCTCAAAAAAGCAAATTCTTTCAAAGAATTCAACTATATGTATCATTCAAAATGTGATGAGAGATTATTTGTTGATGAAATAACTTTTTCCTATAAAGACACTCTTGTATGAATTCTCGTTTTTGATTATAAAGCTCTGAATATTTGAATAAATACTCTCCTCATAAAAAAACCTGAAAAAATATTTGGACAGAAAAAAATTCTCTCAATTACTCCAAAATGATGAGATATAAATAATGCTTATTATGATGATATCATCAAACTTTCTCAACTTTGAATTACTTCAGGAATGAAAAAGTGATACTTTTTACCAGAGAGAGAATTATCAAGTTTTGATGGAGTTAATTTTATTTACTGAAGTCTCCAATATAAATTATCAAAATGTTTGGATGAAAATTGTAAAAATAAATATATACAAAAAATAAATACTCTTTCAAAACTCAAAACTGATAAATACGAATATCTCACAAGATGAGAATTTATAAAACTTATTGGGGATAATTATCCTCTCAACGAATATACTTGAAATGATTTTATGGTGTTTCGAGATATAAAAGAAGATCTTAAAATATATGTAAAACATATACTCAAAAACAAAACTTGGAACGATTATTTCGGAAAAACAAAATACTTTCAACCCGATAAAAAAATAACGAGGTGAGAATGAGCTTTTTTGATACATAATATTTTGAAATAAAGAATATATTATGTATAATTTTAGTACTTTTATATTTTAATCATAAATAATTATGAAACAGTACATAATAAAACTATTTAAAAATATACTCTTACAGATTATTTCACTGAGTATAATTATTGGAATGATAGCTTTTGCTGCTACTATTACTTGGCCAACTTCAGCTCCAAGCTGAGGAGTAAGTTGATGATTATTTCGTACAGAATTAGACAAAATTTGGTGAGCTTTAAAAATTTCAGGTACAAAAGTAGGAATTGGAATGTCTACAAATCCTACAGAATCGTTAGAAGTGAATGGGAATATAAAAGTAAATAGTATGATAGATGCAAATGATACTGCATATTTTATTGATCCAAATGATAATTCTATACTAAAAAATATAATTATGATAAATAGTCCAGTGAATGGATGAGATGTGGCAAATAAAGCTTATGTAGATGCTAAAATTTGAAGCACAGCTATATCTCTCAAATGATATACTGAAGTAAATTATAATTTCGATGAAGATATATATGGTGCCTGGTCAGATGGTTATGTTACTGATACTTGTGATGGTGATTTAGCTACTAAATATACATGTCCTACAGATGCTGATAAAATTTGTACTGATGATTTTCAGTATAGTGGAAGTTACAGTTGTGGTGATAGTGAATGTAATGGTATTTTCTATGAGAAAAGGAAGATAAATTGTAAAAAAGCAACTTTCCTGGTAAAAACTCCTCGAGCACCTATACCAAAAACTTTATATCGATCAGATATAGTAAATAGATTCTATAGAGAAGCTAGGAATGATGCTACAACAGCTGAACATATTTGTAATGACTTTGTTATGACGTATATAAGTCATACGAATACTACTGTTTCGACTGCATGATGCTGACAATATTATCATTATATATATTGGAATGGTTCAGCATTTGCATGGGGTGCTGTGAATTGTTGAACTAATTTAAATATTATCGATACGGTGACTTGTGGTTATTAAACTTTAACATTTCTATAATTTAATTAAAACATATGAAAAAACAATTAATACTTTTCTCTCTGATTTGAATTATAATAATCATTATTTTCATTTTTTCTTTATGAGAAAATAAAAATAAAAATGCTTGAAAAATTCAAAAAGATATTGTTTCTGAGTCAATAAATACTGCTTCTTGAACTAAAGAAATAGAAAAAGAAGATATTGTTTCTGTGAAAGAAACAGAACAAGAAAAAGTTGTACAAGAAGAAGAACAAAAACTTCAAAATACAAAAACAATCAATGATGTTTGAATTTCATGAGATACGAGTCTGTGTGATATGATCAAAAATTCTGATCAAAAATCAGAATGTATGGATAATGGAAATCTAGCAAAAGCTGGAATAGAAAAAAAAGTACAATTTTGTCTAATAGTAAAAAACAAAGATGCAAAAACGAGATGTCTTGATGATTATTATTACAATCTTTCAAATAGTGAAAATAATCCTACTTATTGTGAAAAAATTACCAATAGGAATATACAAAAAAATTGTAGTTCACATTTCGTATTAACAGCTGTAGAAGATGCTTCATTTTCTGGAACAATAGATATTTGTAATAATTTAACAGGAGAAGAAAAAAATTATTGTCAAAATAGAATAAAAAATGCTGATGATATTGAGTTATTTAATCAAGCTAGCAATACAAAAGATATCAATATTTGTAATAAAATTGGAAATATAAATCTTCAAAATAATTGTAAAGATTCTCTGAATATCAATTTTGCTATTGAAAATAAAGATATATCAAAATGCAATCTGATATCTGATCAAGAGAAAAAAACTACCTGTACAAGTAGTCTTTGAAAAGAACAAGATAATGCAAACTTTAAAAAAGCCATACAAGAAAATAATATATCTGTGTGTACAAATATTATAGAATCGAGTAAAAAAACTGAATGTAGTGATACTCTGACTTTGAGAACAGCTATACAAGAAAAAAATGAAACAAAATGTAAAGATATAAAAACATGAAATCTAAAAACTCAATGTCTTGATTTTTTCGTCACCATAAAATGACAATAATTACCATTTTATTTTAATTCAATAATAGTTTATTATGAAAAAAAATATCTTATATTTTCTTTTTCTTTTCTCTTTCTTATGATTTCAATCTGCCTCTGCTGCAAGTCTCGCTCCTAGTATCACAGTAACTGGTACAACAGCTGCCAATACCACATGAGCTGGAAATGGATGAAAACTCATATTTCCATCTACCAACTGAGTTCATATAGATACGACTTGATTTACTTTAGCCACTGTTCGTTCAAATCCATGAACTGGAAATATGTGAATTACTGGAAGTTTTTGGCTTCAAAATTTATCAGATAGTACTGATGCAAGTCTTTGATGGGCTACTTTTGATATTGG
>JAVHSE010000076.1:15350-27557 GCA_036172015.1 Patescibacteria group bacterium
GAGCTCCAAAGGTGGTTCTCACCAATAATTGAGATAATACCTTTACTTTTAATTGATATGCACGGTCGCATGCAGCTGGATGGATTTACTTTTGAGATACTTGAGTTACAAATGGAAAAGTAATTTATGATAGATCAACATGAATTATCAATGGATGTGCTTTTTGAGAAAATATTGGATGGATGTGTATAGATAATTTTTCACTCGATACGATTCCTCCAGATTTTGTATATACTCCTCTCAGACCACCATTAACACCGACATGAGCACCTACTCCTGTTCCAACTGGAACACCTGCAGGAACTCCAGCAGATTGGTATAGTTTTAAACTTCCTTTTTCAGCTGATCACAATAAATTACTTACTACTCCAGAACCAATTCAAAAAATTGAAATAGAGAATTGGAATTCAACAGCTCAAACAACTCATACTACTCAGACTTTTATCCATGATTTTAGACAAGTAAAAACATATAATTTTACTGTTACTGATACCACTGGAAATATAAGTGATCCTCAAAATTTTACTGTTGTAGCTAATGTGCCAACTTCAAGTCTCGATACTTATAATATATGAGTATCAGTAGCTTCTACTTATTCTTGATCTTATACCACAAATAAAAAGTGAGATGGATTTGAAAAACATACTATAGAATTTACTCTCAGAGATAAATATGGAAATATAGTCAAAAATGAATCATGAATTAAAGATGTCAAAGTATGAATCACTTTTGATAATACGGTTGATACAAATCAAATGAGTAATAGTAATCATGATTTATGAGATGCAATACGATATAGCAGTAATCCTTTTTTATTAGTAAATTGATATTGAAATAGTGGTACTTGATATCAAAGTAGTTGAGATTATAATATAGATATAGCTTCCTTTGCTCCAACCAGTTCATGATATGCTGATACTACAGCAAATAATAATATCAAACTCAGTGGATTACATATTGTTATTACATGACTTGTGTGGCATACATGAGTATGAGAGCAAACAAATAATACTTTATTTTGATCAGATTATACAAATAAAAATTTTAAATTTACTCCAGCTGTGAAACTTGAAACTTTTTGAAATGATAGAAATTTTAAATTACTCAGAGATGTCGAAACTACATTTACTGGATGAATAAAAATAGATAAATCATCTTCATCGAGTAGTATTACCGATCTCAAAATTCACTATATACTCGATATTATGACCGGTTCAGTATATAAAAATAATAATCTTAGTTTTCAAAAAATAGATGGAACCAATGGAACTACTGATTGTGTTTGATATTTAAAACCAACAGATAGTACTTATACAAATTCGAGTTATTATTTTAATAATACTAATTGTAATTCGAATTGACATAGTTCAAGTCAAATCATCAAAAGTTATGCATGACCATATACGACAAGTACTACTCTAAATGATAAATTTAAAGCAACTCCAAAAGTCGTAATATCATGAATGAGTACCTTTGATAGTGATTATCATTCTGAAATATCTTATACTCAATGATGAAATGCTATTAAATATCCTTCTCTCAATGAAAAACACACCAATTCTCTGGTGAATAGAGAGGTAAAAATTGCTGGTATCGCTCATGGAACGAACAAAAATACTTCTGTTATTGCAGAGAGTAGTACGAAATCTATTGGAAATATAGATAAAATAAGTTTTTATACTCAAATTAAAAAACATGTCGCTGATTATAGAAAAAATGGAAGTATATGAACGGTTCAATATTTTAGTACTCAGCAAACTCTCAGTAGTTGGCCAACTGGAATTGATACGATTATTATAGATGGAGCTGATATAATTATAGCAGGTGATATTCAAAAAACTTCTGGAACACTCAAAGCTATTATTGCTCTCAAAAAAGATAATGTGTGATGAAATATATGGATAAAAAACAATGTGCAATTTATATGAGCAGTACTCGTTACTGATAGAAGTATCATTTCTGGAGATGGAATAAATTATTATAGTGATACTACGACTGCTCCAAATCAATTATTTATCAAAGGAAGTGTTCTCTCATACAATACCGTAGGTTGAGCGAGTTCTGGTAGTCCAAAATGTCCTTTTTATATAACTGGAACTTGTACTGAACAAATAGCAAAAAGATATGATTTGAATCATCTGAGATCATTTGTGAATGGATTAAATACTTGAGTTGACGGAACAATCTATGGAGTAAATATGTCAAAATCATGATATGCTGATGCACCAGTTATTGTCGAATATGACAGTGAAATACAAACCAAACCTCCAAAAATTTTAACAAACTATTAACATATATTGTCAAGTTACAGAAGATAAAAATATCAAAATAACTTGAAATCAAAAAAAAAAAAATACAATGTTTCTTACGAAATATTGTATTTTTTTACTTTTTATATATGAAAAAATTATTTTTAAGTTTAGTGAAAAATATATTTTTACAAATTCTATCTTTTTCTATTATTGTTGGGATGATTGCTTTTGCCAGTACCACTTGGCCGAGCAGTGCTCCGAGTTGAGAAACTACTTGAGGAATATTTATGACTTATTTTAATAGTATCAAAGTAGCCTGTCCTACTTGAAAATATCTCCAATGATATGATACAAATTATACTAAAATCTGTGCAACAGCTCCTATAGGACCTAAATGAGACACATGAGCTACAGGTGCAAAGTGAGACACATGAGCTAGATGAGCAAATGGAACGAATGGAACCAATGGAACGAATGCAACATTTGATGCATCAAACACACTTGATCTTTATTACTGTCCTTGTAATAACATGGGAAGGACATCTGGAAGTGAACAACTTGAATATGCTAATATGATAAATATGTGAGTAGTGAGTCAATTTAGTAATACACTTTGACCATCATGATTATCTATAGTATCTACATGTGCATATTATAATGGAAATATAGGTGATGCATGAACTATGCAAGAATTAAATTGTACTAAAATATGAAAAATATTAAAATAAACAAAAATCCTATTTTCAAACATAAATTTGAATAATAGTTTAATTTTATATAATAAAAGAGAAAAATTATTTTTTCTCTTTTATTTTTTTATTTTTACAAAAATGACAACATTTTCTAAAAAATATGAACCGGAATCTTTTGAAAAAGAAATATACAAAAGTTGGGAAACAGCATGATGTTTTCAACCAAAACCAAGTACCACTGGAAAAACTTTTTACATCCCGATTCCTCCTCCAAATGTCACATGAGTATTACATTTATGACATGCTCTTACTTTTACTTTACAAGATATTATGGTAAGATATCATCGTATGAAATGAGACGAAACTCTCTGGGTTCCTGGAACTGATCATGCTGGAATAGCTACTCAAGCAAGAGTTGAGAAAATGCTCGCTGAAAAATGAATTACCAGACAATCTTTATGAAGAGAGAAATTCTTAGAACATGTTTGGGAATGGAAAAATAAATATGGCTGAACTATTCAAAATCAAATCAAAATGATGTGATCAAGTTGTGATTGGACGAAAGAAAGATTTACTCTTGATGATGGATTATCAACGAGTGTTACGAAAGCATTTGTTGATCTCTATAATAAATGAATGATTTATAAATGAGAATATATGGTGAATTATTCTCCAGCTCTCAATACGGTCATTTCTGATCAAGAAGTTATTTATAAAGAAGAAAAAGCAAAACTCTATCATATTACTTATTTTGTTTCTGGAAGTGATAATGAAATTACCGTAGCCACCACTCGTCCTGAAACTCTCCTCGGAGATGAAGCCGTAGCTGTTCATCCAAAAGATAAAAGATATAAACATATATTAAAAACTGGAAAACCTCTTATATTACCTATTTTAAATAGAGAAATTCCTCTCATTGCTGATGAAATGGTAGATATGGAATTTGGAACCGGAGCTGTAAAAATAACTCCTGCCCATGATCCAAATGATTTTGAAGTAGCAAAAAGACATAATCTCCCTATGGATAATATTGTTTTAGGAAAAGATGGAAAAATGACACAAAGAGCTGGAATATTTGCCGGACAAGATTTTATGACAGCGAGAGAAAATATAGTTGAACTCTTGAAATCAAAATGAAATCTCATAAAAATAGAAGATTATACTCATAAAGTTGGCTATTGTGAGAGATCAGGATGTAAAGTAGAAAGTATTATTTCAAAACAATGGTTTGTAAAAGTCGATGAAATGGCAAAAAAAGTAATTGCTTGATACAAGAAAAAAGAATTTGAAATTATTCCAGAAAGATTTAATAAAATATTTGAAGATTGGATTTATAATATTAGAGATTGGTGTATTTCAAGACAATTATGGTGGGGGCATAGAATTCCAGCATATTATCACAAAACTACGGGTGAAATGGTAATTAGTGAAACTAATTTATCACTCACTGGAGAATATACCAGAGATGAAGATGTTCTTGATACTTGGTTTTCATCAGGTTTATGGCCTTTTTCAGTACTTGATTTTGAATTTTGAAGCAAAAAACAATCAGAATTATTTAAAAAATTCTATCCAGCTCAAATTTTAGAAACATGACATGATATTATTTTTTTCTGGGTTATTAGAATGCTTTTATTTTGATATGAATTCACAAACCAAACTCCATTTAAAAAAGTTTATTTTCATGGACTCATTAAAGATAAAAATGGAAGAAAAATGTCAAAATCTCTTTGAAATGGTATTGATCCACTCGATATGATTGAAAAATATTGTGTAGATGCTCTGAGATTAACGGTAAGTATTGGAAATACTCCAGGAAATGATCTCAAATTTGATGAGAATAATGTCATCGAAAACAAAATATTTATCAATAAATTATGGAATGCAACGAGATTTGTTTACACGAATTTATTTGAAAAATCTCAATATAAAATCGAAAAATATGAAGTATTAGAAAAAAGAATATTGGTAAACTATAACGAACTCATGTTTCATGAAAAATGGATACTATCTCGTCTCAAAAATATTTCTGATCTCGTAAATGAATGAATGGAAAAATACAATTTTAGTGAAAGTGGTATAGAATTACAAAATTTTACCAAAAATGAATTTTGTGATTATTATATAGAAGAATTTAAAATAACACGCGGAATATCAAAATATGGAAATGATGTCATTATATATGCTATTAATAATATTTTAAAATTATGGCATCCATATATTCCATTTGTAACAGAAGAGTTGTGGAATAAAATAGGTTTTGAATGAAAACTGATGAAAACAAATTATTCAAAAGTTTCTCTTGAAGTCAACAAAGAAGTAGAATCTGGAAAACAAATTATCATTGAAGTAATCAAAGAAATAAGAAATCTGAGAGCAGAAAATAATATTATGCCAAGCAATTCTATACAACTTTTTCTCAAAGTAAAAAAATCAAAACTCGAATTATTTAATGAAGAAAATCTTGCTCTTATCTCAGGAATTGTAAGATCAGAAAAAACTGAAATAGTTTCCAAAATTACCAATGATGACTTAGTATATTCTGTTACCAAATCAGGTATTGAAATATTTTTAGACAATTCCAATGCAAAAGATATGGAAAAAGAAATTGAAAGACTCAAAGAACAAATCACTGATAGTAAAGAATATATTTGATTACTCGATAGAAAATTACTCAATGAAAGTTTTGTCAGAAATGCTCCGGCTTCACTCGTAAGAGCTGAAATGGAAAAAAAAGCCGAAGCCATTGATAAATTAAAAAAATTAGAAGAAAAATTAGAAAAGATAAAGTAAAAAAATAATTCCTGAAAATTCAGGAATTATTTTTTAAGTTGTTTTAATAATTGATTATATTCTTCATTTAATCAAAGATTGTTTCTTTGTTCTTCATTTAATGAAACGAGTGCTTGAATTCTTGGATTGTCAATTCTAGGAAGTCCAAGTGATTCTTGTTCTTCAGGAGAAAGTTTTCACCATGCTTGAATTGAATTCATTCAATTTATTTTTTTTGGAGATTCAGCTTTATTTTCTCATCATTGATATGTAACTGAATAGTTACGAGTAGTAGCGAATTTTCATATAAATTTAGTTTCTTTCCAATTCGTAGTAACTCCATTTTTTCATTTTACTATATATAAATTATGATCCGCTCATTCAGCTTCCCATTGATATAATTCAAGTCAGTCATTTTCTCAAATTTTTTGAGGAGCTGTTTTTGATTTTTTTTCTCAATCATTTTTATTTTCAGGATTATATTTTACTAGATACATCTGTCTTGGTGAACCAGGTGGTTCCCATTTATAGAATTCAAATCCATTATTTTTTGAAATAAGTACTTCTTTTCACATTTTATATTCTGCTTGATTCGATTCTGGTACTCAATTTCCACATCAAGCTAATAATACGGATGTTGATAATGCTACTCATCAAATAATTGCTTTTGCTTTTCATGATAATCATTTTTTATTAAGAGATTCTCATTGTTTCGATTTTTCAATTGACATATTATTCACATATTAAAAATTAAAATACATGTTCAGATTAACATATTTTTATTTCATTGTCAAAAATATTGATGTTTAAAAAATGACATTTTTCATCAACTTTTTTATATATCAAAGTTCACATATTTTTCAAGTCCAAGTCGTTCATCATCGAGTAAAAAAAGTGTCCCATTTTTTGATAATAAGTTCAATACTTCATCAACTATTTTTTTAGAAACATTTTGTCAATATAAATTTTTTGTTTTCATGCATTTATTTCCAATAGCACCTTTTATAATTTCAGCAATTAAATTTGAATTTATCGGAGGTGCAATGATATTTACTCCAGCAAGAATAGTTTCTGTTCTATCACTTCAAAATCTCAAAGTAATACACGGAGTTCCAACGATATTTGCTTCTTCTTGCATACTTCCACTATCAGTTACCACAGCTCCAGCTTGTGAAATCATATCAATAACTTCACAGTGATGAGCTAAAGCTGGTCCGTAAGCAAAATTATGTGGATATTTTTGAATAAGTTCATTCAGATCATCTCTGAGTCCATAATTATCAATAGCAGTACTGGAAGCATGGAGTTCTAAAAAACAAACATATATTCAAGATTGAATCAGTTTTTTGAGTGCATAATACAAACTCAAAAATCTTGCTTTTTTTTCACAATTTTCTCTTCTATGAATCGTAACAAATATAAAATCTTTTCATTTCATATTTGGATAGATTTCAAATGCTTTGGAAGTGTGTAGTTTCTTTTTTGATATTTCGATTGCATCTACTACTGTATTTCAGACTACTTTTATTTTATCTTCATGATGTCACTCCTGTAAAAGAGTTTCTTTATAGAGTTCAACCGGTACAGCAAAAAATCAACTTGATCATTCGATACTTCTCGTATCAAATTGTTCTGGAAATGGCTCAATACTTCATAATTCATAGACTTCCCTTTTTTGTAAAGAATGATAATATACATCCCAATCGAAACTACCAGCTGCAAAATTGGTAAATAATTTTTCATAAAATTCTTTTTTTGGTGTCAAAGTTCTAATTCCAGCTTCTACATGAACGACAGCAAATTTATTTAAAAAAGCAGCTTTATCCGCAGTAGCAGCTGTCAGAGTATCTCAGTGAACATATGGGACAGGAATTTTTTTATATTTTTCATTCATTTCAACTAAAATATTTCCCAATCTTTCTACTATAAGACTAAATTTTTTATGAATTGGCCCAAAAATATTGAGATTTATATCTACTGTCATTTCAAATTCATCTAATACTCATGTGCTTAAATTGTAATCATAATGCTGACCAGTATGAATTAAAACGACCAATTCTCATCTGGATTTTAATTCAAGATATAATGGTGCTTGTTTAATAATATCGGGCTTGGTAGCAATCATAATAATATGAATGTATTTTTTTGAAGATTTTTTTATACCAGACCAAAAATCAGGTCGTACAAATATTTCGTTTTCTTGCATATTTTTTTATAATTATAATTATGAATCTCAATGTAATTATTTTTTATATGAAATCAAAAAAATATTTGCATTTCCATTTTATTATATATACTTGAGTATATTATTTATATAAAATATAATGCATGGAATATTTAGTATATTTACATTCTATTTGATTGACTCATAAAAAACTCAATGAAATTTTTGAAAAAAATAATAATTATGAGTTATTTTATAAAGAACTTTCTGTATCTCTTTTAAAAAAATTTTTTGATAAAGAAGATCAAATTTTAAAAATATTAGAAACAAAAAATAAATTAAATACTTCCATAATTGATAAAAAGATAACGAATCTTTGAATACATATAATCACTATCAAAGATGAGAATTATCCTCAAAATTTAAAACAAATATCTCATCCTCCTTATTTTCTCTATGTGAGATGAAATTTACATGGAAATGATGAGTTTTTTTCTATCGTTTGATCAAGAAAAATAAGTCAATATGCAAAAAAAGTAGGTGAAACTATTATTCCAGATTTAACGAAATATTTTACTATTGTTTCTGGATGAGCTTGATGATGTGATACTCTTGCTCATAAAATAACTCTTGAAAATAATTGAAAAACTATCGTAGTATTTTGAACAGGAATAGATATTACCTATCCTAATCTTAATAAAAATTTATTTGAAGAAGTCATCAAAAAAAATTGAGCACTTATTTCTATATTTCCAATTTGAACTCCAGGATCTCTCTATACTTTTCCAATGAGAAATGAAATCGTTTCTGGTATGAGTTCATGAGTACTCATACTCGAAGCTGGAAAAAAATCTGGAACTCTTATAACCGCAAATTTAGCTCTTGATCAAGGAAAAAATCTTTTTGCTATTCCATGAGATATCTTTCATCCAAGTTATACCGGAACGAATCATCTCATCAAAAGCTCCAATGCAAAACTTATCACCTCATCAGATGATATTTTAGAAGAATATAATTATCAAATTATTGATACCAAAAAAGAAATTATTTTTGAAAATGATATACAAAAAGATATCTATCATTTGCTTAAATATAATTTATCTCTCAATATCGATGATATCATAGAAAAAACCCAGTACGAATACTGAGTTTTATCTCTCAATTTAGCATTAATGGAACTCAATGAAGTCATTAAAAAAGATATATTTGGAAAATATGGCTTATAAAATTTTAATGAGTACTAAAATAAGTTCTTACTTGATCTGATGTAAAACCTAAAGCATATGCTACTTCTGGAATAATTTGATCCATATCGTATCATGCTGCTGCTACTTCTTTTGCTCTTACAGTAATTATTTGAGCAGCAGTATCTGTTCTTCAATATTGAGCTACTACAGTAGACACATAAGCTCTTATTATTCCAGGATAATCTGGTTTATCCCAACAAGATTTTCTTGGTTCTTTATATCAAAATTTATTCCAATGGATAAATCATTGATTTACTGGTACATCTGAATTAAAATAATGATAATATGCTTCTTTATCACTACAAGTTGGAATAGCTACCACTACTTCAGCTGGTAAAACCGTAATAGAAAAAGTTACTGTTTTAGTAGATGTAGTATTTGTACAAGAGTATGTGTATGTGCCTGAAGTAGTGATAGAATTAGATACAGAACCTCAATTCAAAGTACAACTAGCAGTTCAACCAGAGTTTCAAAATCTCATTGATGCATTTTCTCAAGCTCTTGTTCTTAAATTATTTACTCTTGTTCCATCACTATTTGTAGCTAAAAGATCAATAAAATCTTGAGATCATGATGATTTTCACATGACAGTTGGAATAGGAGCTAGTAAACTAATAGTAGCCCTTATTCATCAATTAGAATTTGATCAATTATTATTTAACATTTGCTGAATGATTCTATTAAATCATGCAGTAGGAATAGTACGACCATTATGTCAATTTGCATCAGTATCGATAAGAACAGAATAATGATTTTCAATCATACGATTATATAATGGTAGGGCATGTTGATAGTAATTTACTATACCATCATTTTTGGCATGATATATATAATACTTTATATTTTTATTATCTTTATTTATAAAATTTATTGGACTATTATCTTTTGCTTTTTGTATAAATGCACTATCAGAACGAGACACTCATAAAAAATAATCTGCTGCTATATTTATATCTCAAGCATCGGTATGAGAAAAATCTTGAGTTAAATCAGTAGGTGCGGCAAGAGCAACAACTTGATTAATTTTTGCTTGATTTTTTCACCAAGAACAATTTTCATCATTGTATTGAGATTGATTTAATGTATATTGTAAAACTAAATGAGCTCATGCTGATGAACCAAGAAGATTTATTTTATTTAAATCAAAATGATATAAATTTTGATTTGATATAACCCATTTTAAAGCACAATCAATTTCTTTATATACTAAATGTGAGGTAGAATAAGTCGGAGTTGTTAAGCTATAATCGATTCAAATGAATGCTATTCACTGAGTCGTAAATTTTTCAACCATCCATTCATCATCAGATTTATCTAATCAATTCCAACCTCATCAATGTACTGAAATATAAACTGGTATTTTATTTTTATCAACTATTTTTTCTATTTTTGGCATATAAATATCTAATGCATTCTTTCATTTATATACAATATTTTTTTTTCATGGTTCAATTTTATTGCCATTATTTATAGGATTTGAAGATACTACTTCCGTAAATGTAAATTCTTTAAATACTTGTCATTTACAAGTAATTTTTATAAAACTACCATTTTTTACAAATAATTTTTCTGATACTTTATAAAGAAGAGAACTTGATCAAGCTGATCATACTGAAGAATAATCCCGTTTACATTGATTTACTAATGGAAAATTTCATGAAAATGTAATGAATTCTCATCAACTTTTTATTTGTTCTTTTGTTATATTAGCTGTTAATATAGGATCAGATTTTTCTTTATTTATTTCATCAGCAGAAACTTGTTTTGTTACATCTTCGCTTGATTCTATAAGTTTACTTGTTCAACATAATGTATTGTATTGTGCTGAACTACTAGAACATAAGATATTACAAGGTGTATACGATGCAGGACTTCAATTTGTACTCCATCTTCCATATTCATCACGATCAAATATCCATCCAATAGGTTTTGCATCTCCATTCCATTTATCTTTACTATAAATAGCTGTCATTTTCAATCCTTTTATTTGTCCATTTCAATCTTTTTCTTTATTTCAGCACATATAGTATTCCACTACTCTTGAAAATCTTGAAGTATATACAGTTGTAGTTTGATTTACTGGGATAATATTCGTATTAGTATCGGTGTTTGTATTGAAATTAGTTTGAGATGTAGTTTTCATACAAAATATTACTTTATTTTGCCATCCTCCTCCCAAAGTAACCATATCCATTTGAGGATAATTTATTCATTTTTCTCGTATATCTCATTTAAATACCCGTCAATCTACTCAAGTATAGGGTTGAAATCTTAAATTTGTAATATTAGTCATAATCATATCTGATTCTATTATAGCTATAGGCATATTATTAGTACCTGTTCAATTATTATACCATTGGTCGTAATCTGATTTTGCAGTAAATATTTTAGTTTCTGTATTATTAGGACAAATAGGTGTTGCTGATATTGTTATTGAAGAAGTATTAGTGTCAGTAATTTTTTTGTTAGCAAAACATTCAACATTTCCACAATTCCATGTATATTTTGTTCCGAGTGTATTTTCACTTACCATTCATACTGTTCCTACAGAACATAAATTATAACTCGGTTTTGTTTCGACAGTCAGTCTATGTAAACTTCCACATTTTCATTGACTACTTAGACTAGTATCTCAATTATTTGTAGTATTCGTATCATTTCAAAGAGTATTACTATTTGTATCAGTACTACAATTTCCAGTTAATTCACATAAGAAATTATTTACATCTTTATTTTTTACAAATTCATCTTGAATAGTACTCACTCATTTCACTAAATAATTCACCATCTCTGATACAGTAGTATTATGAGTATATTTTTTTCATAATGTAGTTAATTTAGTTTTTACTGCTATTAATATTTTTTCATATCTTACATCATCATTAAATTCAGATCTCATTTTTTTTATTTTATCTAAAAATGTATCCAATTTTGCTTGATTTGTAATTTCTCATCATCATGAAGTAGTAGTACTATTATTATTACTAGATGATGTATTTCATGAAAATAATACAATTCCATTTACCGTACAACTATCACTTACTTGACATATAAAATATTTATATCATGTACTATCTTTA
>JAVHSE010000077.1:0-1474 GCA_036172015.1 Patescibacteria group bacterium
TTAAGGAATATCTGATAAACTATCAAAAAATTTTTCAAATCTCATTTTTATGAGATTTTTTTAATAATTTTTTTAAATGGAGAGAATTTCAAGATTTTAGCAAGAATATTCCCATATATTGTAAGCTTTTAGCTTACTTTTTTACTATTTTCAACTCTTTTCTCAGAGTTGAGGCATAGTTACCATATCTACTCATTATGCAAGCATGAGCTTTCTCCTCATATGATACAGGTTTCATAAAGCTATTTTCATTTTAATAGCTCATCAATTCTTCTCCAATCATTTGTATCTTACTTGTCTAAAACCAAACTGGCACTTCAATATTCTAAATGGATGTTCTACTTTGGATCTTACACTTGATAATTGTTTATTTCTCTTTTTTTGTTTTGTTGAAAGTTTCTTAGATTTTGTTGCTTTTGCTGTCATACCATAAAATACTCACTGTTTTCTAGCTTTTTGTTTATCCTCTTTCTTCGTATATGCCTTATCTCAAAATACTGCTTTTTCTTCTCAGTGTAAAAGATGAGGAGTTTGTCATATATCACTTTTCTTTGCAGTGGTACTTACTACAGTATGAACTATTCAACTATCAATATCTACTCAGATATGAGTTTTCATTCAAAAATAATAATTATTATTTTTCTTAGTTGAACTCATATCTGAATCTCTTTTTCTTGCTTTATTTTTCGTATGACTACTTGCTTTTATTATGGTAGCATCTACTATTGTTCATCTGGTAAAAAAATATCATTTTTGTTTGAGTACATTCAATACTTCTTCAAATATGGTATCTTGTAATTTATGTTCTTCAAGTAGATGTCTAAAGTTTAGTATAGTTGTTTCATCAGGTATATTATTTGATAGAGTGTCTACTCATAAAAATTCTTGAAAACTTAGTCTATCATATATTGCCTCTTCCATTGCTAAATCTCATAATTCATAGAATTGTTGTAGAAAATATATTTTTAGCATAAGCTTTAGATTATATTTTGGTCTCCCTGTTTTAGCTCAAGTTTCATATTTGGCAACTATTAAATTTAAAAATCTTTCGTATGGAATAATAGTATCCATTTCAGTTAAAAACACTTTTGTTCTTATTTTCTTATTTGAGTTAAATCACAAACTCATAAAACTATTTTGAAAACTATTTATCATAACTTTTATTGATTAGTAAGCTATATTTTACAGTCTTATTATACTTAAAATACTACTTTTTCAAAAACTATTTTCTACTTTTTATCATAATTTAAGAGTTTTTCAGTGTTTCCTTAAGGAATGAGTTAATACTAAACTGATTAATAAAAGTAAAGAAAAGGAAAATAAAACAAGAATTTCACCAAAGACCTAGAAGAGAAAACTACTGAGAATTAGTTCAATATGATTGAACATATCATAAATGGCTAGAAGATAGAAATTGAGGTGAAGAATTATGTTTACTTGTAAAAGTAGATGATGCTACTTGAATTGTAAATGC
>JAVHSE010000078.1:0-6780 GCA_036172015.1 Patescibacteria group bacterium
TCAAATTCTTCTTTATTTATTTCTTCTGTTTCAATTAAACGATCAGCAATTTTTTGATGAAGATCTTTATGTTCTTCAATCAGTTGTTTCGCTTTTTGATAAGCAGAAGACAAAATTTCTTTTACTTTAAGATCTATCAAATCTTGAGTTTTATCTCAGAAAGGTTTGGAAGCTCATTCTGATCCAAGATAATTTCCATCTATAGAATCATTAGCAAAATTTTCAGCTCAAATATCTTCATCCATACCAAATCTCGTTACCATATTTCTTGCTATTTTTGTAGCTCTTTCTATATCATTACTTGCTCAAGTAGTAATATAATCTTTTCAAAAAAATATTTCTTCAGCCACTCTTCCTCAATAGAGTGTAGTAAGTTCATCTACATATTTTGCTTTTGAAACGAGTAGTTGATCTCTTTCTGGTAAAAACCAAGTCACTCATAAAGCTCATCATCTTGAAATAATACTGACTTTATGAACCGGATCAGTATTGGGAAGAAGTTTTCAAACCAGAGCATGTCAAACTTCATGATAGGCTGTAATTTTTTTCTCTTGTTCATTCATAACTTGTGATTTTTTTGTGAGTCACATTACGATTTTTTCAAATGCTTCAGTGATAATTTCTTTGGTGATTTCTCATAAATTTTTTCTTGCTGTTATGATAGCCGATTCATTAATCAAGTTTCATAAATCAGCTCCACTAAATCATACCGTTTGAGATGCAATAGATCTAAAATCAATATCTTTTGAAATAGGTTTATTTTTTGCATGAACTTGTAAAATTTTTTCTCTATCTTCTAAATTTGGTAAATTAATAGTAATTTTTCTATCAAATCTTCCTGGTCTCAAAAGTGCTTTATCAAGAACATCAGCTCTATTTGTTGCTGCCATAATTATAATGTTGGTATCTTGATCAAATCCATCCATTTCAGTAAGTATTTGATTGAGAGTTTGTTCTCTTTCATCATGTCAACCTCAAAGTCAAGGTCATCTTTTTTTCCCAATTGCATCTATTTCATCTATAAATATTATAGATGGTGCAAGTTTTTTTGCTTGTTCAAAAAGATCTCTTACTCTTGAAGCTCAAACTCAAACAAACATTTCCACAAATTCACTTCCAGAAATACTCAAAAATGGTACATCACTTTCACCAGCAACGGCTCTTGCTATTAAAGTTTTTCCCGTTCATGGAGGTCAAACGAGTAATACTCATTTTGGTATTTTCGCTCCAATATCTTTATATTTTTTTGGATTTTTTAAAAAATCTACTATTTCCATCAGTTCTACTTTTTCTTCTTCAGCTCATGCAACATCACTAAATAAAACTTTATCTTTATTTTTATCATAAATTCTGGCTCTCGATTTCCCAAAACTCATAGCATTATTCGCTACTCATCACATTCTTCCAATAATTAAAAATGCCACCAATGCAAATAAAACAAAAAGTATAATAGTTGGTATCATATCTTGCCAAAATTTTTCACCAGTTAAATCTTTTACTTCTACTTTTGTCGTTATTCCAGTATTACTTCTATCGAGTAATCAGAGATCTTTTAAACTATCATTTGATGGTAAAATAATAATATTTCTGTAACTCTTTTCTATTCAAGATTCTACCACTTTTCCACTTAAAGTGGCAATAGCTTTATTTCCATCAATCAGAACATTACTATAAATTCAGGCATTATAAGATTTTGTAAAAGTATCGAGCGAAATGTCATTATCTATATAAATTCATCATTTATAAAGTATTGGAACTAAATAAGCTATCAATAATGAAGCAATAATTAACCAAATAAAAGCTTTCATATTTTTACTTGGTTGTATTTGTTTTATATCCATTTTATTTGATTTTTTATTTGGAATTTCTTTTTTTTCTTTTTTATTATTATTTGCCATTTGGTAAAAGTATCAAGGATTAAAATAAGCTTTATGATTTTATGAATTCAAATTCATTTTGCAAATTTATTTTTTCAAACGAAACATTGACTTTAGAAAAACTAAACTATACTTACTTTGAATTTAAAAATAATATTTCCATACATTATGATCGAGCAACATAATACTTTAGCTGAAAAATTTATTAAAAAATGAATTTGGTTGTATATATTTTCTTTTATAGTTTCTCCTCTTTGATATATTGTCAAAATAATCGTTTCTCAAGATTTAGCAGTCGATGAAATAGGAATTATTTATTGAGTGCTCAGCTTAATGGTACTCTTAAGCTCCTTTAATGATTTATGAATGACTGAAAGTCTCAATAAATTTATTCCTGAATATATAACAGAAAAAAAATATGATAAAGTAAAAACTATTTTATTTTATGCCATTTGAGCTCAAATTATAACAGGAACTCTTATATTTTTATGATTTTATTTTTGAGCAGAATTCTTATCTCTTCATTATTTTCAAGATAAAAGCAGTGAAAGTATTATTAAATTATTTTCATTTTTCTTTTTATGAACGACATTTTTTCATGTGATAAATGTATTCTTTTGAGCTGTTCAAAATACTTTTTTACAAAAATTAGTAGAACTTTTTAGAATGCTTTTTATATTAAGTTTTACCGGATATATGTTTTTTACTGATACTGGAAGTATATTTAATTATAGTCTCAGTTGGGTTTTATGATTGTATTTTTGAATTATAGTGGCTGTATTTTTCTTTTATAAAAATTATTACAAAGTATATTTAAAAGATGTGAAAATTATATATTCTCAAAGATTATTTATAAGTATATTTCAATATGCTCTTATAGTTTTTTTATGATCCCAAGCTGGCTCAATATTAAGTCAAGTTGATATGCAAATGATTATATATATAAAATGAAATGAAGCTGCTGGATATTATACCAATTATCTCAGTATGATCTCAATTCCATTTATGATTATTTGACCTATTTTTGGATTTTTATTTCCGGTATTTTCTGAAATGATTGCAAAAAAAGAATTTGATAAAATCAAAATAATTAAATCAATATTTACAAAAAATTTTCTCTCATTTTCGATTTGTTTTTCGATATTGTTTTTAGTTTTTTGAACCGTTATCTCAAATATATTGTTTTGAGTAAAATTTTTACCATCATGAATTATTTTACAGTCATCTATTTTATTTCTCAGTTTTAATTTTTTATTGCAAATTAATTTTAATATACTCGCGGCCAATGGAAAAGTTCGTGAACGACTTCATATTATTCTCATTGCTCTTTTGGTAAATACTCTGTGAAATATTATTTTAATACAACTGATATGAGTTTCATGAGCCGCTATTTCAACAGGAATTTCTTGGATACTTATTTGGTTTTTATCTGAATTAAAACTCAAAGAATATTATGTATGATTTGATTATAAATATTTACTCAAAAATATAATTGTTTTTAGTAGTATATGACTTGGAATGTATATTTTTATTGTTCCAATATTTCAAAATATTCATAATAGAATATATCAATTTGGAAGTCTTTTACTGCTTTCGATTCTCTATTTTTGAATATATTTTATCGTAAATAGAGCTGATTTTAGATATTTTTATACAGAAATAAAAAGAATAAAGAGTGAAAAATAAATGAATTTGATTTTAAATATTTTTCCATATTATATTTTATATTACAGATAAATAAAAAACAATGAAAATAAGTATTTTTGGGACATGATATGTAGGATTGGTAACGGGAGCTTGTCTTTCAGAATTATGACATACGGTTATGTGTATAGATATAGATAAACAAAAAATAGAAAATTTGAAATTGGGGATTATACCTATTTATGAACCAGAACTCGACACTCTCGTATCAAGAAATTATAATCAAGGAAGACTGTTGTTTTCGAGTGATATTTTAGATTGAGTGCAGTTTTGAAAAGTTATTTTTAGTGCTGTTTGAACTCCACCAGATAAAGAAAATAACAATAAAGCAGATTTAAAATATGTAAAAGAAGTAGCAAAAACTTTTTGAGAAAACATAAGCGAATATAAACTTTTCATCAATAAATCAACGGTTCCTGTTGGAACTGGAAAAGTATGTAGAGATATTATCAAAAAAGAAATTCAATTGAGAAATAAAGATATAGAATTTGATGTTGCTTCTAATCCAGAATTTTTGAGAGAATGAACAGCTATATATGATTTTTTAAATCCTGATAGAATTGTTTGTTGAGTTCAAAATGAAAAATCAAAACTTTTTATGGAAGAAGTTTATAAACCATTATCAAATAAAACTGAAATAATTTTTACTGATATTGCCTCAGCAGAAATAATTAAATATGCAGCCAATGCATTTCTCGCAACCAAAATTAGTTTTATCAATGAAATAGCAAATTTTGCTGAAAAAGTATGATGAAATATTAGTGATATTAGTAAATGAATATGATCAGATAATAGGATAGGAAATAAATTTCTAGAATCTGGAATTGGTTATGGATGATCGTGTTTCCCAAAAGATATTAAAGCTTTTATAGAAACAGGAAAAGATTATAATTTTGATTTCAAAATTATAACTGAAACCGAAAGAGTAAATGAAAAACAAAAAACGATTGTTATTGATAAATTACTTGAGTCAATAACTGATCTTACATGAAAAACAATCAGTATTTGGGGATTAGCATTTAAACCAAATACTGATGATATTAGAGAAGCTCCAAGTATATCAGTTATACAAAAATTACTTGATCTTTGAGTGACTCGTATACAAACTTTTGACCCGGCTTGTATGGAGCATATGAAAAAACTTTTTGTATGAAATAATAAAATTTATTTTTATGATAGTAGTTATGAAACACTTGATAGCACAGATGCACTTATTATTCTAACCGAATGGAACGAGTTTAAAATTCCTGATATGAAAAAAATAAAAAAACTTATGAAATGAAATACTATTATAGATGGAAGAAATATTTGGGTAGATGAAAATATGTGAGAAAATTGATTTGTATATAAATCAATTGGAAAAATTAGTAAAAAACATTTAAATAGAGCATAATTTTAATTCTTAATCTGAGTAAAATATGAAATTAATAATACAAATTCCTTGTTATAATGAAGAAAAAACTCTTCTTTCCGTTTTAGAAGAACTTCCAACAAAAATAGAAGGAATAGATGAAATAGAAACGATGATTATTGATGATGGATCGAGTGATAAAACTATCGAAGTGGCAACAAAATTTTGAGTTGATTATATAGTCAAACATATTGGAAATGCATGACTTTGAAATAGTTTTAAATCGTGAGTTCATAAAGCACTTTTAGAATGAGTAGATATTCTCGTAAATACTGACGGAGATAATCAATATCCAAGTAAATATATTTCAGAGCTGATTCAACCCATTCTTCAATGAAAAGCTGATTTTGTTATGTGAAATAGACAGACTCAAACGATTTCACATTTTTCAATCATAAAAAAGTTTTTTCAATGGTTATGATCTGCTCTGGTGAGATATTTATCAGGAACCGATATTCCAGATAGTGTATCTGGTTTTAGGGCTTATTCTAAAGAAGCATTATTAAAAATAAATGTAACTTCCGATTTTTCTTATGCTGTGGATACACTGATTCAAGCTGGAAGAAAAAAAATTAAAATAGTTCATGTAAATATCACTACGAATACACCGACGAGACCTTCGAGATTATTTAAAAATATGTGGCATCACATGTATAAAACGAGTCAAATTATGCTCAGAGTCTATGCTATGTATAATCCTATGAGAATATTTTTTGCTCTTGGAACTCCATTTTTTGTTTTATGACTTATTGGACTTTCTCGTTTTATGTATTTTTATTTTTTAAATCCTATTGCTACTGGAAAGATTCAATCACTCGTTATTTCGTGAGTATTTCTTATGATTGCTATACAGTTCTATGCTTTATGAATTATTTGAGATTTGATAGCAAAAAACAGAAGACTTATTGAAGATGATTTGTATCTGACAAAAAAACAATATTATGAAAAAAATAAATGATATTAATAAATAAAAGTAACTATGAAACAAACAATTATTGTAACTGGGTGAGCTGGATTTATCGGTTCAAATTTTCTCAATAAATATGTACTTTTACATCCAGAAATTGATTTTATTAATATAGATGCATTGACCTATGCAGGGAAATTAGAAAATATTTCTCTAGAAGTAACGAATGCTTCAAATTATGCATTTGAAAAAGTCGATATCAGAGATTACGAACAAATCGCATCTGTATATGAAAAATACTCACCAACTGATATTATTCACTTTGCAGCCGAAAGTCATGTGGATAATAGTATAAAAAATCCAATTCTCTTTACTCAAACCAATGTACTTGGGACACAAAATTTACTCGATGCTCATAGAGAATTTTGACTCAACAGATTTCATCACATTTCTACCGATGAAGTATACGGAGATCTTCCAAACGGATGATTTTTTACTGAAAATACTCCTATAAATCCTTCTAGTCCATATAGTTCAAGTAAAGCAGGAAGTGATTTAGTGGTAAAAGCATATGGAAGAACCTTTGGAGTGAATTATGTTATCACCAGATGTTCAAATAATTACGGACCAAATCAAGATAATGAAAAACTGATTCCTCACTTTATAGAGTTGCTTCAAAATAATAAACCCGTTACCGTATACGGTGATGGTTCCAATATCAGAGATTGGCTCTATGTAGAAGATCATTGTGATGCAATTTGGGAAGTATTTACCAAATCAGAAAATAAATGAATTTATAATATCGGAGGAAATAACGAATATACGAATCTAGAAATCACCAAACTTATTTTACAAGAAATGGGAAAAGGTGAAGAATATAT
>JAVHSE010000079.1:0-6758 GCA_036172015.1 Patescibacteria group bacterium
GTACTGATAAATCAGTGACTGAATTTACATTAAAATAATTTGATTTATTTTTGTATTCTACAGAAACTACTTATATATTTACTATAATAGAAACTTCTATAATACGAATAACGAAATATAAAAAAGTGATTTTATTACAAAATCACTTTTTTATATACACCAGATATATAAGCATGAGAAATAAAAAAATATATTCACTTACATTTTTATGACTATATCTTCCATATTAAATCTTACTTTTGCAAGATGAGCATATTTATCTTGTTCGCTTCTATATCAAACTGCTAAAACAACACTACTTGCAAGTCATAATTCTTTTAATCATAAAATTTCATCATAAGCTTTTGGATCAAATCATTCTATAGGACATGTATCAATTTGCTTTGAAGCTATAAAAGTAATGAGATTTCATAAAGCAATATTTACTTGTCTCGTAGCCCAATAATTTCTTTCATCCACACTTTTTGAAGCAAAAAATCACTTCATCATCCCTTCATACCCAGCTAAATCTTCTCTTGCAATATGTCTGGTTGCTACTGTAGTATTTAAAAATTTTTCTATCAGTTCATCTCCTGGATTTTCCAATCTAGTAAAGACAAATAAGTGTGATGCATCAACTATTTGAGATTGATTCCAAGAAGCAGGTAAAAGTTTTGCTCTTAACTCTGGATTTTCAACAATAATGATTTTCCAAGGTTGAAGTCAAAAACTAGAAGCTGAAAATCTAAATGCTTCTAAAATTTCATCTAAATCAGTTTGAGAAACTTTTTTGTTTGTATCAAATACTTTCGTTGCATATCTCCATTGTAACAAGTTTAATAAGTTCATATTATCTTAATTAAAAAATAAATACTATATTTTGTATAGCTTTTAAAATATAATATATATTATTTTATTTGCAAACTTTTCTTCAAAAAAATCTTCACATATATCCACATGATGATAAAAAGTCAAAAAATTATCAAAATTCAAATTGCGAAAGCTCAAATATTCAAACTAAAATACTTGATAAAATAAAATATAATTCATAAAAATATACTTCCAAAAACAAAACTTAATATCAATCCTATTCCAATTAAATAAACAAATTCTATCCCTAATGCTTGAATAAGTTTTTTTCTTTTTCATCAAAAAATATGTAATAATTCTACTTTTTTTCTTTTAAATGTTGATAAAAACGAAAGTGAGACAATAAAACTTAAAAATGAAAAAATAAATATGTACCCTAAACAAAAATATACTATCACTAAAATTTGATATGCAATTTCAATAACAATATCAATAATGTCCTTGGTTTTGATAACAGTTACATAATTCCCTATTTCTTTAAAAAGAGTGCTTTCAATATTGTTCGGTTTTTGTGATTGTTTATAGGATACAATATAATTTCTTGGATACTTTTCAAAATCAGAAACAAACAGTTGAAAATAGAAAAATGGATTAGCTCCATTTCTCACAGCTTCTCTGAAATTTACTACTTTCAATTCTTTTTCTAATCCAGCAACTCAAAAAATGATTTCATCTCATATACGAAGTCATAATCTTTGAGCAAATTCTCTATCTACTGAAACTCATCCTGCTGATAATATGCGACCTGAAATAATTTTATTTTCCAAATATTTTGTGGTGGAAAAAAATTCTCTTCCAAATTCTCTCGAAATAGTTTTTGTTCATAAAAATTCTTCTAATGTTTTTCTATTTATTTTTTTTATCTTGAGAGAGACGATTTCAAATATTTCTTCATGAGTAAAATACTTTTTTATTACTTCTTTATCATGAGATTGAATATTAATAATAAAAGTATCATTGGAATTCATGGTAATATTTTTCAAATAATTTAAAAAACTTCCTGAAAATACATAAAAGATAAAAATTGATACAAATGAAATAACAGACGAAAATATAATAAGAAACGAAACATTTCCAGGTTTAATAGTTGATCGAATCGCATCAAAAAGATAAAAATTTTTGAAAAATATTTTTTGTTTTGTATATCATTGAAATCAAAGATTTAAAATTTTTTCAATCAAAATATAAAAAATAACAATAAGTAAAATAAATATAACACTATATAAAAAACTATCGAGTATTTTTATACCAGAAACGATATTTATAGCTAAAAATCAACTAAAAATAAGGAATAAATAAACTCCATAATCTTTACATGTAAAATTTGAAAAATTTCCTTCATCTTTGAGTAAACTTCCGATATCAGATTTGAATATTTTATATGCTGGAGAAAAAACTCAAACAAAAAGTAAAATAACAGTAATAAAAAATCCTCGATAAAATGATTCTATGTTTGAAGCAAAAAAATCATACTTGGTGGAAAGTAACTCCATGAGAAAAATATTGAAAGTATATGCGAGTAAAAAACTTCAAAAAAATACTCAAAATAAAATGAATACATTATAATAAAATATTTGTTTCTTTTTGAGTCAAAAGATATTGAGAAGACCAATCGTCCCCTTTATTTTTTTAAAAAATGTTTCTAACGATAAAATAACAATAAAAAATGTCAATGCAAAAACAACGAGATGAAAAAAATTAATAAATACATAAAATCTATCAGTAATATTAGAAATAGTTTCGTTTCTATCACTGAGTGTTTTTACCGTAAAATCTTTTAAAATAGGGTCTGATTTGAGGAAATTTTTATATATTTCTTCATACATTCATTGAAATTTTAAAAAATAGGTGTACTGTAATCTGGAATTGGTAGAATTGAGACTGGTATCAAAATTCTCTATTGGTAAATACAAAGTATTTTGACTCGCATAGATACTGATATCTCATAAAGGTGATTTTTTAATAATTCATTTTACTTGATATTTTTTTCCTAATATTTCAATCGTTTTTCCGTATTTTTCAAAAGTTTGACGATTTACTACTAAAATTCCAGACATATCAATGGTTTCATATGTAAACTGATTATAAAAAGGATAATTTGAAGTATGATAGACGAGTTCAACTAAACTAGATTGTTTTTGAGTGTCAAACAAAGTAGAATTCATAGAAATAATTTTCGCAATATCAAAAGTAGTTTTATATTTTTTTCTCAAAAGATTTTCATCCAAATCATTTTTATTTGATATGACAATATCTCAGCCAACGAGTGGTTTGATTTGACTTTGTAGATAATCTTGTACTGACAATACAATATTATTTCCCAAAATATAAGAAAATAAACTCAAAAATACACTCAAAAAAATAAATACAAAGTATTTTTCTCAGGAAGCAAACATTATTTTTGTAATTTTTGAAAACATATATTTATTATGTAAAAACTGGTATATAATTATCTATTCCATCATTATCATATTCTCTCTCTTTGATTGGATATACAAAATGGTATCTTAGAAAAAATACATTGTATTTTTTCTATGTATCTTCTCTTATTTCTATAACTGAAGTATAATTTTTTGGTTTGAAAAAGCAATTTTTTCGGCTTTTTTCCTTAAGGAATATCTGATAAACTATCAAGATATTTTTCAAATCTCATTGTTATGAGATTTTTTTTAATAATTTTTTAAAATGGAGCGAATTTCAAGATTTTAGCAAGAATATTCCCATATATGGTAAACTTTTAGCTTACTTTTTTACTATTTTCAACTCTTTTCTCAGAGTTTAGGTGTAAAACTTAATCAGGTTGTGTAGAAAGCAAAAATGAATAAATTATATCACACCAATGCAAAAATTAGAAAATCTTTTGGCGAAAAATCTTGTTTGTTTATAATCACCTTAGCCGCAAGTGAATTTTATGAAAATTTACTACATAACCTGATGAGTTTCTATAGTTTACTTGATAATTTATTTTTATGAACATCACTAAAATCTTTCAATTTGAAAAATTAAAAAATAATATACTTACTATTATGAGAAGATTTCCAATTTGAATCTTACTTATAGGTATGACTACCACCTTGTTTTTCATCTTGCTTCGCTGAAATTTAGATAATTTACAAGAAGAAACTATTTTGAGGTATATTTTTTCATGAATTATTACATTCTTTTTGAGTTTATGAGTCTATTTAACGAGCGAAAGTTTCGAGCAAAATAAAAAACTCACTCATATATTTCAACTTATACCGATATGATTTGGTGTATTATTTTTACTCACTTTTAAGGGAAATTTTTCAAACTTTGATCAAATTATTTATTTTATACTGACTCTTATTTGAATTATTTCGTATCTTTTTATTGCTCCTTTTATCAAAAAAATTTTTAGTAATACGGAAGCAAAAAATGTGTATTATGGTTATTTTTATAACATAAGTGTAGTTTTTTTGATTTCAAGTATATTATGATGAGTTCTGTTTGCTTTGTGATCAATTGCAATAGGGACTGTTTTTGCTTTATTTGATATACAAAATTTTGTAAATGATAAAATTTATTGAGATTGGGCTATTATTTCTCTTTCTCTTTTGACTCCAATTTTTACTCTAACTCAATTACCAGAGAAAAAAACTTTTTATGAAGCAACCTTTATAGCGAATAGTTTTTTCTCATTTTTAGTAAAATATATAGCAATTCCATTTATTTATATTTATTTTATTATTCTCTATGCTTATAGTATAAAAGTACTTTTAAATTTTTGAGAATGGCCAAAATGAGAAGTCAGTTGGATGGTAATTTGATTTAGTGTATTTTGATACTGAATTTATATGTTTTCATCTATTTTTGAAGAAGAAAATAGATTTATAAAATTTTTTAGAAAATGTTTTCCATGGGTAGTTATTCCACAAATTTTTATGTTATTTTATGCTATTTATTTAAGAATTGCTCAATATGATCTCACTATGAATAGATATTTTGTAGTCATATTTGGTATTTGGCTCGCTATTATATCAATATATTTTGTACTTTCAGTAAAAAAACACATCTATCATATTCCATTTATTTTGACTCTGTTTACTTTTGTTATTTCTATATGACCTTGGTGAGTATATTCTCTTCCAGAATCAAGACAATTGCAAAGACTCGAGAAAAATCTCATGCAAGCTTGAATTCTCAATATACAAAATAATAAAAATATAATTCCACTTAAAAATTATGAAGATATAGATAAAAATCTATCAAAAGAAATATATGAATGAATTCATTATTTATGTGGGTATAATGATTGTAAGAGTATCAAAGTATTATTTGCTCAAATATATAGCGATATAGAGAAAAAAAGTAAAGATGATTTTGAAAAAAGTTTCGTATGAGGACTTGGAATTTACAGTTCATCAGAAAAAAGACTGTATAATGGACCAAGTAGTTGGGAAATAGTTGATGGTATAACAAAAATTATAAAAGTGAAATCATATTTTGAAAATATGGATGACTCTCAACTCGAAACTTTATATTTTTATATTGATGGAGGTGAAGGATTATTTCCACTTGATATAGTATGATATTCAAAAATTATGAGAATAAATGAGTCAAGATTGATATGAATAAATGATAGATATACAAAAGATTCTTCTCTCAATTCTGTGGTTGATTTTGTAAATGAAACATTAGAAATAAATGAAAATGGGAAAATATTTGATACTCTCGATATCAAACCTATCATAAAAAATCTTGAAAATACTTATAAAACTGATAAAAAAACTTCTCTTTCAAGAAAAAATATGATTTATGAAATTGCAGGAAAAAATGGAAATTATAAAATAATTCTTGAAAATATTTCCATTAAAAATCCTTTCTATACATGAAAAATAAACGAAAATATTTATAATAGTATTTGATGATATGTACTCGTAAAGTAAAACAACCGAAGAAATTTCTTCGGTTGTTTTTACAATAATTCGTGTCCATTTTTTTGTGGTTTTGATAGAAACAAACAGCTTTTATTTTTTTGCAAAAATTTGGAAAATAAATATATTAGTGAAGTGAAAACAATTACATAAAAAGCTTATTAGATATGGACTGAAATTATAAAGCAAATGAAAAGTGAGTAATTCAAATGACTAAATATTTTTTAGAAGAGATTCAAAAAGGTTGAATTGAAAAATACTTTACAAATTGAGATATTACTCCAAGTACTATCTTTCTTGCTTGAGCTCCAGGGGTAGGAAAAACAGAATTTATAGAAACATTAGAAGACAGCAAGAGATTTATAGTTATAGATATTGATAAATATAGAGTTTTATTTGATTGATATCAATGATATAATGCTTCAGATTATCAAAAATTATCAACACAAGTAGCAAATAAAATTTATAAATTTTGTATGCAAAAGAGTCTTAATGTTATAGTTGATTGAACTTTTTGAAATATAAATGTAATTGAACAAAATATTCAAAAATGTATAAAGCAAAAAAGAGATTTTTGAATTGTTTTGATTTATCAAGATCCGTTGATATCATATTTTTACACAAAATTAAGACAATTAGAATGAAAAAGAAATGTTCCAAAAGAGATTTTTGTAGAAAAATTTTATAATTCTATAGAAAATGCTTTAAAAATAAAACAAAAATATTCTGACATGTTTTTTCTTTTTGCATATAAAAATGCAAAGTGAATATTTCAGACAAATACTAATGTAGTAGATAAAAAATCTTTTGACAAAAAGGTATCTATTAATTATAATAAAAATGTATTAATTGAGAATTTAGATTATATAGATGATATATTTAAACAAAGTTTAAATATAAGTAATAAGATTATGAATTTTATAAATTCGACTTTAGATTTTTTACTAAAAATATTATGACTAAGAAAGAAAGAGAAATAAAGGAAAAACAATTTAGAGAATTGGTAAATAAATG
>JAVHSE010000080.1:0-6742 GCA_036172015.1 Patescibacteria group bacterium
TTTGCCAAGCATCATTCATACAAAAACAAAAAAAGAAAAAGAACTTATTTATATAAGTTCTTTTTTATAATTCTCATCTTATTCTAATTTTTTCTATATTGAGACATTTTTTTGTGTTTTCATCTATATCAACAACACAAGCACTTACCACATATTCTTTTCATAATGCTTGATCTATTTTTCATTTGAGTACTCCAGATAAAAACCTTGATTTTATACTTTCAAAATCAGCTCATATAATACTATATAATGGGCCACTCATTCCAACATCAGTGAGTAAACCAGTTCCTCCTGGTAATATTAATTCATCATTGGTTTGAATATGAGTATGTGTCCCATAAAGAAAACTAATTTTTCCATCTAAAAACATACTCATTGCATATATTTCTGAAGTTGTTTCCCTGTGAAAATCGATAATAATCCCATGAAAATCATCGATGTTCATGGATTTTAAAATTTCATCCACTTTTAAAAATGGATTATATACTTCATCTCTGAGAAAAACTCATGACATAAGATTAATAACGAGTATTCTTTTCCCATTTTTTTCTACTATTTTATATCATTTTCATGGAAAATAGACATACTCGCTTTCATAAAAATTTGCTGGACGAATAAGTTTTGAATTCGGAGCATCTAAATAATCTTTTATATCATTATAATTATCATAAATATGATTTCCAGAAGTAAAAACATCTATTCATAAAACATCTATTTCTCTCATATGTTTCAATATAGGTCATCTTCATGAAGATATATTTTCAGGATTTACGATAGTAAAATCAGGAGTATATTTATTTTTTATGTCTAAAAAATGCTTTTTAAAAGCATTTCTTCCTACTCTTCCATAAATATCTCAAAATATCAGTATTCTCATATTTTTTTATTATTATAAAATTTGTTCTCACTCTCTTTCTGGAATATTTTCTTCTTGAATTTTAATATCAGTTCAAACCTCTTTTTTATACAACATAATTCTCTGATAAATACTCACCATATACATTTCAAATAATCAAGAAATAGTTAAAAATATAACCACATCATAGAGAAAAATAATTCCCATATTTACATTTTTTAATGACTCACCGAGATAATTAAGAGGCAGCATACAAAGACTAAATAAAATCATCAAATATAAAAATTTAAATATTTTTAATCATGAAGTGATATGAAATGATTCTTTTATATAAAAGGAAATTCATTTTTTATCAGCATAATTATTTTTATCTAATAATATCATATATGAAAAACTTAATCTATATGCTAAATACATAAAAACAAAAAGACAAATAAATGCTATAATTCAAAGTATAATTGAAAATAATACATTATTTCCAGTATCAAATAATTTAAATACCATCTCAATTCATCAAAATATATATATGAGTATAAAAAAAGAAATTCAAAAAATAAGAATTGGTATAAGTAAAGTCACTATAACTAAAGATAAAAGTTTGATATAAGAAAAAATCGTTTGAATATGAAAATATATATTTTTAAAATATGGTATTTTTTCTCCAGTAATATATCAAAAATATATATTTGTGAAAGTGAGTGTCTTATATGAGTATCAAAAAATAAAAAATAAAAATGCTGATAATAATAAAACAGCTTCTCCTATTAATATCCACATATTATTATAAACATAGGATAATAATGACATATTTAAAGAACCTGATTGATAATAACTAGAAATAACTTCTTTCCAAGGTATTGGATCAAAATACATACTTCATGCTAAAATAAGAATAAAAGGAACTGATAATAAAATCCCGAGTAATATTGAGCATATATAAATCAATATTTTTGATATATTCCAATGAAAAAAATTTTTATAGATTAATTGAATATCTCATAATATAGATTTTAATGTTTCAAGCATAAATATTTTTTTTACTTTTTCAATCATAAAAGAAGAATTATTTGTAAAATATAAAAAAATATAACTTTTTTTTATTGAAAATCAAATGAAAAAAGAACTTTAAAACAATTTATTTTTTCATTTTATTTTTTTCTTAAAATAATTATACTTTTCATGATTTTATATAAACCATAATAGTATGTTAGATTTACAAAATTTTTTAGAAAAATATTATCAAAAAGATGAAAAAATTATTCTGGCTTGTTCCACTGGGCCAGATTCAATGTTTTTGCTGTATGAACTGATACAAACAAGCTTCAAACAAAATATAGTTGCATGTTATTTTAATCATAAACTCAGAATAGAAGCTGATGAAGAAGAAATATTTTTAGAGAATATGGGGAAAAAATTATGATTTACTGTAGAAATAGGCAGTGCCAATATAAAAAAAATAAGAGATACTGTATACCCATCTATTTCTCTTGAAGAACTCGCTCGTCAAAAAAGATATATGTTTTTTAGTGCTGTTTGCGAAATATATGGAACGAAAAAACTTATGACTGCTCATCATATGGATGATAAAATTGAAACTTTTTTCTTCAATTTAGCAAGAGGAAGTAAACTCACATGACTGATAAATATGACAGAAAATTATGGAAATATTCTCAGACCTCTCCTTCATATAGAAAAAACTCACATATTACATTATTTAGAAGAGTATAATTTAGAATACCGTATCGATAGTACAAACTCAGATAATGGAATTACGAGAAATCATTTCAGAAATGAAATTATTCCAAAATTTTATCAAGTAAATGCAAAATTTAAAGAAAATATTATAAATACTCTTAATTATTTTGAAGAAATTAAAAATCATTTAGATGAAGAAGTACAAAAATTTTTATGAGAAAAATCATATTATGAAATACATGCATTTCATAATCTTTCTCCACTCATTCAAAAAGAAACTATCAGATATATATATTATATTTCAAACCATCATTCAACTATTTGACTCAGTGAAGCAAATATAAACGAAATAATGAAATTTATAAATGGTAAAAATAATAAAACCATAAAAGAAATAAAATGATTAAAAATGAAGAAAGATGGAAATAAAATTTATTTTTAAAAAATAATCTACTTACCAGTAGATTATTTTTTTAGTTTCAAATCATATTTACTCCAAAAATCATTTCTAAATTCATCATACTTATTTTCTAAAATAGCATTTCTTGCTCTTTTTGCAAGATGTATGAGAAAATGTAAATTATGATAACTTAATAGTTGCATTCCAAGCATTTCATCTTCATGTAATAAATGTTTTAAATATCATTTGCTATATTTTTTACATACTTTACATTCACAAGTAGCATCTAATGGTTCATTACTTAATGTATATTTTGCATTCATTATTTTGATATATCCATAACTTGAAAATACTGTTCCATGTCTTCATATACGTGTTGGAAGAACACAATCAAACATATCAATTCCCCTTCCTATACACTCAACTAAATCTTCCGGAGTACCAATCCCCATTAAATATCTTGGTTTATAAGGAGGAAGTTCTGGGTGTAAAATATCAAGTATTCTATACATTTCAGGTTTTGCTTCTCAAACAGAAAGTCATCAAATAGCGACTCAATGAGTATCAAGCGAAGAAATAAAACGAGCTGATTCAATCCTTAAATCATCATATGTTACTCATTGAATTATTGGAAACAAAGCTTGTTCATAACTTCCATTTTCACATCTTATTTTATTATTTTTTCTAACTTGAGCTAAACTTCTCACAGCCCAACGATGGGTTCTTTCCATAGCAGATTTTGCATAATTCCAATCAGAAGTTCCTGGAGCGCATTCATCAAAAGCCATAATAATATCAGCTCCGAGATTTGATTGTATATCCATAACATTTTCAGCATTAAAAAAATGTTTTGACCCATCAATAAAACTTCTAAAATGCACTCAGTCTTCAGTAATTTTTACCAAACTTTCTTTATTTTTAAAACCTCAAGCTCACACTTGTCATAATGAAAAAACCTGAAATCATCCACTATCAGTGAGCATAGGTTTATTATAATTTGAAAATTTATGTATTCACCCGAAATGTTTTACTACTTCATCTCCAGGCCTGAGATAGAGATGATAGGTATTATTTAAAATTATTTGAGCTCACATTTCATCTAATTCTTCATTATGAATTCATTTTACGGTGGATTTTGTTCAAACTGGCATAAAAACAGGAGTTTCTATACTCCCGTGTGGTGTCGTAAATATTCAAGCTCTTGCTTTTCAATGAGTATTTTTTATATCAAATTCAAACATTTCTTCAATTTTTTATTATGTATAATTTTTCAAATTTTCTTCGAGTTTTTTTAGATTTTCATTTTTTTTACCTTGTCTTTCTGCTATTTCTGATTTGGTAGAAAAATGATGTTCTAAAAGAAATTTAATAGAATAATGAGTCCAATCTGGATCAAATATTTTAATTTTTTTTATACTTTCTATTTCATTTTTTAATCTCTCTCATTTATCAAAAAAATCATCTCTTCATAAATTATCTGTATCAGCATCTCTAATAATACTTTCAAGAATATTTTGAGGTTTATTATCATATATAGTTGCAATTATCAATAATTCTATTGCTTTTATTTTTTCAAAAGGATATAAAATAGATTTTAAATAATTTTTTGCTAAAGTAGCTCAAATATATTCATTATTATCATACTGTATAACAAATCATATATCATGAAAAAGTCATGCTATAACAAGTATTTCTAGAGTTTCATCATCTAATCATTCTTTATTTCATAATTCAAAACATCTTTGACTCACTTCTAATGCATGTTCATATTGATGATAATAATGATTTTCTAAAGGAGAAACCATCATATTCACATAATTTTTAACTCCAGTAATTATTTTTTCATTCATAATTATTAATTATTAATTATTTTATTAATATCATTATAAGCTATTAAAAGACTTAAAGCAATTAAAAATACAAAAAAACCTATATGTAGCCATCCTTCAAATTTCTCACTGATTGCTTTTTTACCAAATATTTTTTGAATAACTCCATTTATAAAAATAAACAAAAATCTTCATCCATCAAGTGCTGGAATCGGAAGTAAATTGAATACTCATAAATTAATACTAATCATAGCTCAAATAATAACAATAAATACAATCCCATTTGAAATAGTATTGGTCATAAAATGAACGATTCCTATCGGTCCGGAAACTTGTGCGATTGCCTCAGTCCTTTCTTTTGGAGTTTCTGGATTTACTATTTTTACTATTAGACTTTTTATTCATTTAAAGGTAAGAATAATTTGACCATATGTTTCTATAGTTCCATATTTAATAGAGTCAATGAATCAATATTTATATTTAAAATCTTTATTGATTTCAGTATTTGGAATGAGATAACTTCCTATTTTTCCATCTCCATTTGGAGTAAGTTTTATTTTTATATTTTCAAATGTACAATTTACATTTTTTATTATATCACAATTATCTTTACTTCTTTTTAGTTCTAACATAATTTCTTTATTTGGACTTCATGAAATTATATTTTTTAATGTTTCATGATTTTTTATTTCTTGCTGATTTATTTTTACTGCTAAATCATAATCATGTATTCATCATTTTTTTGCTATTCCATCAGCTATGGGTAACAAATACACTCCGGTATTTTGTGTGATTAATCATATTTCTATAGCTTCTTGAGGGGAAGGAATAAGTTTTAAATGTATATTTGTTTCTATTTTATCATTGATTCAAATAGGACTGACTCCTATAAAAAATAAAACTGAAAATAGAAAAATTGCTAAAACAAAGTTCATAAAAACTCAAGCGAGAATTATAATAGCTTGTTGCCAATAAGGTTTGGTTAAAAGTGAATCATTTGAAAAATTATCTTGTAATTTTATGAGAATTTCCTGTGCATCATGTTCATTAATTTTTTCTCATTCAAAATCAAAAATATCTTTTTTTTGTTGAATTGCCGTTTCTAATGTTTCATTATTGTAGAGATTTTTTTTATGATCATACAGATTAAAAGTATGTATGTTTTCTCATTTAAGTCGCACAAATCATCATAAAGGAAGCCAATTTAATGTATAAATAGTTCCCTTTTTATCAGTAAATATTCTGCGAGCTTTTGGAGGAAGTCAAAGTCAAAATTCTTCAACTTTCACTCAAAATATTCTTGCAAATTTAAAATGTCATCATTCGTGAACTAAAATGACTATTGAAAATACAAGGAGAGAAGTAATAATTCAAATCAGAATAAGCATAGAAAGAAGTTATTTTTAAAACACATGGATTATATAAAAAAACTTTATTTAGTAAAATATTCTTTTTGTTTTTGACATATAAAAAAATATTATATAATTATTTTACATTAATTTTTAATAAAAAATATATGTGAAATATCGACACATCTACTTGAATATGAACTTTCAATTCAATATCTCATAGATATACGAGTATGTCAAATAGAGAAAAATTAATCGAACAACTGAATAGAAATGTAAAAAGAATAGGTCGTATATTATGAGTAAAAGATCCAGTATCAGATTTAGTAAAACAATTAAATACTCAACATGGAACACAATTAAAAGGAATTGAAGATTTAGATGATATTAGTTTAGAATGATTGAAAAATAACTCGATTAAAACTATTATCGAAAATTGTAAAAGAAAATTTTCTATAAAGACTCAGAAAACTTTAGATTCATAACATAAATTTTCAAAAAAGTATAGATACTTTCATTATCTATACTTTTTTAATAATGAAAAAATAATGACTATCCAAAAATTTTAAATTTGAATTCATGAAACAAATATATATAATGAGTCAACATTTTT
>JAVHSE010000081.1:0-1372 GCA_036172015.1 Patescibacteria group bacterium
AATTATAGAGCAAGTTGGCTTGTTGTCTAATTTGGTATGGAATTATTGGGGTATAATTCAATACATAAAGAAGAAACTGAAACAATACATGAAAGTGAAATAATAAAAAAATCATCATATCAAATAAATAAAGAAAAAGGTGACATGTACGAAAAGTATATAGCAGACTACTATAGAAAACAAGGATACACCATTTCAGAACACGGACAAGACAACGGAAGAAAAGACAAAGGCATAGATATAATCGCAAAAAAAGAAAAAGAAATAATTCTTATACAATGCAAGAACTGGAACGAAAACAATAAACTAAAACATAGTGAAATCAAAGAAATAAGAATGAATATGATTGATTTTTTAAGCAAGCATGAAATGTATGACAATCTATATAAAGTCACTAAAAAAATAATAACACCATATTATATTTTAGATAGAAGTTCAGAACATTATTTAAAAGAAATCAATTATGATATCAAGTACAAAGTTATACCAATAAACTAAATTTACTTATAAGCACCCTCACGAGTAGTTACATGTAAGACGAGAATAATAAGTTTATCATTATGCTTTTTATAAATAACTCTATAAGTACGAAGTTTAAGACGATAGAGTTCCTCTTTTTGTCCTTGCAGTTTTTTTATCTTACCAGAAGACATTAAAGAGATCTCATAATCAGAAGAGAAGTTTTTAATAAACAAATATAAAGCATCATAAATAAACTGTATATCAGCCTTATTTATTTTTTTAAAATCTCTTTTTGCAGTTGGAGAAAAATCAATCTCGTACATTTACACCTAAATCTTTAAAAAACTCATTCATAGGAATCGTAGGCTCGTTGGATTCAAGTCTTTTTTCTGCAACTCTAAGATCAAGATAATCAAAATACATCTCAAGAGCGTTGGAAATAATATGACTCTTTTTTTCATTGAGTTCTTGTACATAATGATTGATATCATCATTAACAGAAGCGGGAAGGGTGATATTTAATCTAACTGTATTCATAAAACACTCCTTATTTTTTAAGTGCATAATTATACATCAAATTTCGATAAAATAAAAATAGAAAATGTGACCAAAACGTGACAAAATAAATACATATACATAACAAAGCTGTCACAATTTTCCCAACAATAGCCATATTAAGGAATTAACAAAATACAGCTTACCGTTGTACCCATTATTTTTGAACTAATTCAACTCTCTTTTCTTCCATATGTATAGACTTATAAAAAAATTTCTATTTACGATACTTCTCTTTATTCTTTTCTTTTAGTATTATAAATTACTGTATTATAAGAGATGGAAAAACTTTTTTCTGAGTTTAGAGCCACTTGCAAATCTAAATCCGAAATCTTCCAGAAATTAGCATAGATTT
>JAVHSE010000082.1:0-6669 GCA_036172015.1 Patescibacteria group bacterium
AAAAAATATACTCAATCTCGTATTACTCGATTACAAACTCTTCCCCATTACTTCTTCCAAATACTTCTGGTGTATAAAATTCTGATACTTGGGTTGGTTTTACTTTATAATTTCCACTATGAGTCAATCTGATAGTATAAGAAAAATTATAAATTCCTGGTTGTAATTCTCTCGTCCAAGCAAAATACATATCATCTCTCAATTCTTTTCTATCAAGATAAATATTAGTTGCTAGATCCGTAACTGTTTTTGTTTCAGTTGCGAGATTGGTATTTACGATTTCACTTCAAGAAGGAATATAACTCTCAATAGCTACTTGATCTCTTGCTTCACTCGTAACCAGTTTATTATAAACGAGTACTAAATCTCAAATATTTCATTTTTTGATTGGAGTCAAATATTCTACGACTTCATGAGGATATTTTAAATTTTCATAGAGTATTTCTCAAGTGAGATATTTTTCATATTCTTGAGCTTTCAAAGCTTCTACTTTTTTATATTCACTGAGAAAAAAATATTTTTTCTCTATAAAGAATCATTCATCTCTTGCTTTAAACCCCTTAGTTGGCACAAAATATTTCAAATTCAAATCATAGTAAATACTTCCACTTCCCTCTTTTTCAATATTGAAAATATTGCTATTTTGAAAATTTTTTACTTCGATTGTTTTTGAAAATGTATCAAAAATATTTTTTGTATCTATCTTTTTAGTTTCAATTTCCTGAGAATTCAAATGAAATCTAGCAAAAAAATCAGTATTTTTGAGTTCTCAAGTTTTACTTAAATAACTCGTAATAGATCTAATGATATAAGAATTATCATAGGTTGATCCAAAACTATTATTTGTTTTTGAAGAAGTAATAAAACGAATCATACTATCAGTAATACTCTGCGAATCTGTAAATTTATCCAGTCCTATATTTCCAATAATTTCAAGCAGTGTCGTTGTGTTATAAATTCTTGAATTATACGAAGCACTGATAAAAGCTCATTTTGGATTGAATACCAATTCATTTGAAAGGATTTTTGAAATAATTTCAGTTGCTTCTTTTTTTAATTTTTCTCTTTCCATTTTTACTATACTCGTGATATTGGAAATTTTTGAAATAAGATTTGCTCTCGCAAGATTATTCATTTTTGATATATCAAGTGTTTGAAACATTTTATAGACTTCATAATCTTTGTTATTTGCAGTGTTGAGAGATAATAATATTTCAGATTTCATTTCTAAACTCATACAATTATTCCAAATTTTTTCACTACAGGTTGGTTTTTTATAAAATTCTTTTTTTAAATAGGCATTTGCATTTTCCAAAACTTTTGTATCAACGGTATATCAAAGCAATTTTATTTCTGAAAGTGACGACAATATATAACTGGTAAGGTGTATATCAGAATATGTATACTCTGTATCATACCAATATATAAATCAACCATCAGTATTTTGAAACTTTTTTATTTCAATGAGATAATTTTGAATCGCTTCATCAACACTTATTTCTTTGTATCATACTTCATTATCAATATATTTTTTTATCATTTTTTTCTTGAAATCAAACTCTTTTCCAGCTACATCATAGAGTTTTTTGACATAAATATTTGGCATAATGGCAGAAGTTCTTTGTTCAGCACATCCGTAAGGATATTGTGATAAATACTCAATTCCATCGAGTAAATAACTAAAGAGAGTTCCTCAATAATTGAGCTTCAAAGTTGCATTTTCTTTGGAAATATTTCCAAGTGCAATTTTTTCATCAAAACTAATATCATTTGTTTTTCCTACCGTTGCAGTATATTCAGCTATCGTTCCGACTTGAATAGGAATCATTTTTTTTATCGAATCAGACTTTTTAGTATCACTTTTTGCGAGAGCTGTAATAGTAATTTCTGAAATATCTTGTGATACAAAATCGCGAGCTTTTTTGACTTCAAAAGGAAATTCTACTTTTGCAGATTCTCAATTTTTTATAGAAACCGTTTTTTCTCAAGCTGATAATCTTCCATTACTTGCTTGTAATTTTATGGTAAATTCATCATCTTTTCCAGTTCTATTATAAACTACTGGTGCAAAAATAACGATATCGTCAGTTCCTAAAAATCTTGGAAGATTGTCTTCAATCATTACTTCTGTCGTGGTCATAACCGTTTCATAGTTCACTCCGATTTTATTATCTTCCGGAGTTGAAACAAGAGCTTCTAATACCCAAGTCGTTAGATTATCTGGCATGAGTGGAATATGTATGATTGTCTTTCCGTTTCCATCAGTCTTGAAATCTGAAAGCCAAAATGCAGTATCTTTAAAATTTCCTCTTGGTTTTTTTGTTTCTCATCATTTTACTCCATCTCCAGCTCATCATTTTTCACCTCATGAAACATCTTTTACTTCCAATTTTTCCACTAAATATTTCAAATTTGAATAACTGATCACTGATAAATATCTTTTCATATCATAAAAAAATGAATATGGATTTTTACGAGGATTTCATTTCAGAGCCAATACACTTTCATCGACTATCGAAAGACTACCATTCGCATTTGGAATCATTTTTCCATTGATATCGCTAACTTCTATAGTTACTTCCATTTTATCAGCTGGTTTATAGTTTGTCTTATCAGTAAGTATCGAAATATTAAGTTTTTTATAATCAGTGAGTACTTTTACCACTGATAATGCTCTTTTAAATACTGGAAGTGGATTATTGGGTTGACTTCCTATAAGATAGGCTTTCAAATAGACATTTGGATAATGTTTATCGGTGAGCTTTACTTCTATTTTATCTCCAAATGATTTGATATCATGAACAAAATAATCAAATATTCCATCATCTTTTTCCATTACAATCAAAGCTTTTCCATTATTTACCGGAGATTTGAGAGTAAATATTGCTTTTTCTCCTACTTTATAAGTAATTTTGTCAGCTTCTAAATCAGTAACCGTATTATTATCATTCCCCCAAGAAATATAATCATCCCCTGCTACATATACCGTTTGACTCGAAACAAAAGTTTTTCCGTTACTTCCAGTATAACTTACTTTCAATTCATATTCTCCAGAATCTTTGGTTTTTGCATTATATTTTGCCATTCATTTTTCATCTGTTTCTAAATTGAAAGTATTTTCTAAAATATCTTCTGTAGCATATTCGTTATAAAATACTCCGTCAACTCAGAGTTTTTTTACTTGTTTATAATCCTTTTTAATGACTTCTACTTTTATATCTTTATTTGGAACTATTTTTGCTTCATAATCAAGACTCACAACTTGCATATAAATTCATTTGTCTTTTGAATTATAATAATTTGCTTTGAGTCAAACATAACTATCAGTCGTATGAAGTACTTTTGAAATACTATTTGAAACTGTTTTCTCAGTATCTGGATCAGTTACATCAAAATTGAAAGAATAAATTTGTTCTGCATCTTCATTGGTATCTCAAAAAGTATAATCAAATACATATTCTCCGTTTTCATCAATTTTAAATTCAGTGGTTCCAGAAATAAGATTATCTCAATAGTTACAATATCCCCAATATATACAATCAAAATAATTACTTCCAATTCCAAATTGATAATCACCGTATTCTTTCCCATCAAAATAATAATTTTGAGTTAAAATAGAATATGTACCGTGAGTATTGACCATCTTTCATCCAAAATAATATTTTGGTGTCACTTTAAAATTGACTTTTTCTCAAAGACTTACATCATTTTTTGGACTTTCAATTTCTACTTTAAAAGTTGGTTTTCTATATTGTTCAATACTAAATCCTCCATTTGAATAAATTTCTTGAGGATATTCTTTGTTTTTTCCTCTATTGTCAGCGAATTGAAATCTAAAGTTTCCAAATGTTGAATCTTTTGGAATGATAAAACTTCCAGTAAAGTTTGAATTTTTATCTATATTTACATCAATAGTTCTGTACAAAGACCAATCTTCAGCAATTATTTTTATAATTCACGAAGTAATTGGTGATTTTTTATATCCATCAAATTGAAATTCTCTAAGTAATCATTTTATTTGCACTTCATCTCATTGTCTATAAATCGGTCTATCTGCATAAATATATGCATAATCTTTCGTAGAACTATCTTGCCCGGAAATATACTTAAAATCATAATTAGAAAATCCATCATTGTCAAGAATTATTCCAGAAAAATTAGCATTTTTTGCTATAATATAGGCAATATTAGAAAGTGAATTATCTACTACATATACTTTTTTATTCGTATCAAAGGTATATTTTATATTTATAATATTTCATCTGTAATCATAAAATTCAAGTTTTAAATCTTCTATTTCTTTATGATTGACTAAATCCGTAGCATATACGAGAGATTTATTACTTGCTTTCTCCACCAATAAACTCATATTGGTTCTCGTAATCATATTTGATACTATTTTTGTTTCAGAATTTTTATTATTACTTCCATATACTTTTATGAGTATATAATCTGATGATAATTTCTCTCATACAATATCTTTTTCTATGTCAAATTTATTATTGCTTAGTTTCCAATAATTCAATTTTGTAGAAAGCATTTTAGAAGTTTTTACTCTACATTCTGGTGTATAATTTCTATCATATTTTATTTCTGATGTCAGATAATTTTTATACCCGTTGTCATCCATTTGACAAAGTTCTACTAACACTTGCGGAGTATTAATCGTTTGAATATTTACCACCACCGGAACGGTTTTTGGATAGACATTATTTTCATTACTAAAAGAAATATATACATATTTATCACTTTCTTTGAGATCTCATGTTTTAAGAGTTTTTTTGAAATCAGGTTGTAAAATATTTCCATATACATCTTCTAAATTTTTGATATTGATATCATATGATGAGTTTGGATTTAATCTGGTTTCTATTGCATACAATATTTCTCCAGTTCCAGCACTTGGACAATATCATTTTTCAAGCAATTTTTTATTTTTTTCAGCCCAATTCAATCATTGTAAACTTTGCTCAAATTGCCAATCTTGAATATATTGTCATTGAGTAAATGTTTTTAGAATTCCAGAATTTGAAAATGTTACAAATTTTTTTCCTCATGCATAATACCCTTCATCTCCATAGTAAGCAGATTCATTCACGAGTTTATCGAGTGAATTATTTACATATAAACATGATTTTGAATAATCTATAAATTTATAATTTATAATTGCTAATACTGGAGAAGTAGTATAGTCATAAACTATATCACTGAGTAAAGAGGGATTTGATTTTTTGGAAATATTTAAACTATAACTTGAATTATTTTGTAGTATTTCATTCAATTCTAATTTAATGGATTTTTTATTATCAATGATTTCTTTTTTCCCATTTTTTTCTTGTTCCATTTTTATATAACTGATTTTAAAATCAATATTTTTACCAGTTTTTGTATTTTTAAAGATAAACATATCTTTATTTAAAGCTACTTCTTCAAAAAAATTCATATTGAAAAATACATCTTTATTTGGTAAAAATTCTCAACTATCTATATTTCTTGTGTTTACCAAAGCTCAAGTATCAGAATATATATTTTTATATTTTTCAATATATGAAACGAGAGAAGTCGTATTTACCACTTGCATAAAAATATTATTGAATGGAATATTTCCATATTTTGATTTTAAACCTGGTTGTATACTTATTTGATATGAAGTTGAATATGTAAAATCTCATGATTCTAATTGAATAACAAATGAAGTTTCACTCTTTTTAACTGGTTCAATTTTATATTTTATTGGTGCAGGAACAGTTGGTAATTTAGAGTTTAAATCAGGAAGAGAAAGTGTAAGATTTTTCTTTATTTCATCTATGGAAACTGGATAATTAAAACTAAGATGTATAGAATCTTTTGGTATAAAAGTATTTGCGAGATTTATTTGTAATTCTGGTGTAGTAAAACTTCCAGTAAAATTAGACTCCAATTCATAATTCATTCCAGGTTGTGAACTTATTTTTACATCATATTTGGTAGCTCAAACAAATCATGTTTTTGGAATAAATTCTAAAACGGAAGTGGTCGTCCATTTACAAGTTCATTCTACTTTTGGAGTTATTTCTAAAGGACATGGTAGAGTATCTTTTGAATCTCAATCAGTGAGTGGTACCATAGGAATACTAAAAAATACAGCTATATTTTTTGAAATATCTTGCAAATATTTTTCTGGTAAAAACTTCACTACTTTTGCTCCAGCAACAGCTGAAACTATATAAACAATATCATTTTCAAATGATTCTTGATTTTTTGATGCAATATTTTTTGAAAGAGTAATCGTATAATCTTGTCAAACGACTAATTTATCAGTCAATTCATAACTGATCGTGTTTTTATCTTTCAGTTTTATAACTCATAAAACTTCTGGAGTGATTGTAAAACTTTCTTTTTGTATACTTTTTTCATCTAATTCTTGAGAAAAAGATATATCAATTGATTTCGTATTATAGGGAATCTTTTTTATACCAAGATCAAAATTTCATCCATTGACTTCAAAAATACTCGTTGTTTGAGAAATATAATGTGTAATTTTTTCTTTATTGAAAAACAAAAGAGATGAAATAAAAGCTACTCATAAAATTCATATCACTATACTCAAAATGAGTTTATTATTTTTTAACACATCAATTATTTTTGATTTCATTTCTAAAAATTTACTCATATAAAAAAGTTATAATG
>JAVHSE010000083.1:0-6644 GCA_036172015.1 Patescibacteria group bacterium
CTATAAAGCTAATATACCTCATTTAATATTTATAAAAACATATTGAGTCAAAATAGGAGTGAGTTGTTTTTGTAAATAACCACTATTTCAACCACTATGACAATACAAAGCAAAAATAGTTTCATCAGGATATCTTCCATCAAATAAATCATCACTGGCTTCGAGAGATCATTCTAATGGATGACCAATCATATCGACTAAAACAAGTTTTTCTCACAATTCTTGCTTCTTTTTTTTGTATTCTTCCCAAGTCCAAGATTCAAGTCCATTTCATCTTCCGAAAATACTACATGCATTGGCATCATACATATCATTTATTGACATAATTTTATAGTTAAAAAAATAATTTATTTTCTACTCATTGCTTCCATTTCAATATTTTTTTCATCCCAATATTTTTTAAATTCTACTCTTTTATATTTATAAATATAACCTCACACTAAAATCATAATACCAAGAGAAATAGTTCCAGAATATTCTAAAAGTATTTTGTAATATTTTACAAATACGACTCAGAGTAATATAATCGTAGTAGCCCGAATAAATGAACCAATAGCATTATAGAACATAAATTTTCCGGATTTCATTCCCATACTTCCAGCTATAAATGGTAAAAATGATCTCGTCATTGGGTGAAATTTTCAAACCGTAATTCCCAAAGCTCACCATTTATCAATTCATGCTTTTAAATATTTTACTTCTGTTTTTCCGACTCAAAGCCATATACCATATTTATCAAAAAAACTATCTCAAAAATATCTTCCAAGTAAAAATCAAATATAGTTTCCTACGACTGCTCATACACTCGCAATACATATAACATACACTAAATTATAAATATTTATATTTCAAAAAAATCACCCCACCATTAATAATATATTTTGACCAGGTAATAAAACTCATAAAACCGGAAAAGCTTCGATACAAGAACTCAGAAATACTATTATATAATTCCAATATCAGAGTCAATTTATTACGATTTTCATCCATTCAATAAACATTTCAAACCATTCTTTTTTGAAAATAGAGATAAAAAGAAGAGCTAAACTTAAAATTACAAATATAATATTTAAAATTTGAATACATATTTTTATTATTTTTTTTATCACTTATATAAATTTATCAATTAAAATTGACTTTATTCTATTTAACTTATAATAAATGCAACTTTTTATTTATTAAATTTTTGTTTTATGTTAGATGTAATTAAAAACAGATATGTTTATGTATGAATTTCATTTTCAGTAGTATTATTTTCACTTTTTATGATACTATTTAAAGACACAAATTTATGAATAGATATGACTGGTGGAACTCAAAGTGAGTTTAGTTATACTGGAACTATACAACTAGAAGAAATATCAAAATCACTTGAAAATATGAAAAACGATTTTAATAAAACAAATAATAATATAATAAATGCTTTGAGTGTATATACCGTTTCATGAGAATCAAAAATAGTAGTAGAAACTTGATTTTGAGTTTCAGTAGATGAGAAAACTTTAGAAAAATATAAAGTAAATTTTAATGAACTGGTTTGAATTGATTTATGAAAAAATAATCAAAGCTTTATTTTATATAAATATGTAAATATCTGAAAAAGTTTTTGAGATTATATTAAAAAAACTGCTTGGCTTACTTTGGGAATCGCATTATTTTCTATTTCTATTTATATCGCTTATGCTTTTTTTTGAGTGGCATTATGAATTACGGCTTCTTCTTTTGCTTTCGTAGCTATGATTACTTTATTTCATGATGTCATAGTAGCTTCAGGATTATATATATTTACCTGAACTTTCTTACCAGAATTTAAAGTTGATACATTTTTTATAACAGCCCTTCTTACTATTTTATGATACTCAATTAATGATACTATCGTAGTATTTGATAGAATAAGAGATAATATTAAACATCATGTAAAAGATAAAAAATTAGATCAAATCATAAATATGTCTATTAATGAAACATTAGCAAGAAGTATATTTACGAGTTTAACTTTATTTTTTGTCCTTCTGACTATTTTCTTTTTTGGACCGGAAGCCTTGAAATGATTTATGTTAACTTTAATTTATTGAGTTGCTTTTGGAACCTATTCATCAATATTTGTTGCGGCACCAATATTATATGAAATCAATAAAGATAAAACTTTAAAAGTATATGAAAAAAAAATAGTGACTGATGATGAGAAAATAGTTGTTTAAATAATTTTAAAACCAAGCTTAAAGAATTTTTCTTTAAGCTTTTCATTTTATAATTTACTTTTCAATATGCACCTTTGAATAATAATGGATGGAAATCGTAGGTGGGCAAAAACGAGATTACTTCCTGCTATCATATGACATAAAGCTGGATTTGATAATGCGGTTGATATTATTGATTTCGCAAAAGATAAACACATTGATTTTTTGACTTTATGGGCTTTAAGTAAAGAAAATTTAGTCAAAAGAGAACCAGAAGAATTAACATGAATTATTACACTTATAGAAAAACTTGAAGATTTAATTCCAAGACTTCAAAAAAATAATATCAAATTTGAAACGATATGAGATATAGAAAAACTTCCTCAAACTTCAAAAGATATTTTAATGAGTGTAAAAGAAAAAACTCAAAATCATACTGGAATGGTTTTAATAGTAGCACTCGTATATAGTTGACAAGATGAAATTATAAGAGCTATTCAGAAATTACAAGCTTTGCATTTTGATGTTTCTAATTTAACAGAACAAAGCTTTAAACAATTTCTCGATACAGCTTTATTTCCAGCTCCAGATTTAATTGTAAGAACTGGTTGAGATATCAGACATTCTGGTTTTACTTTATATGATAGTGCATATAGTGAATATTATTTTACTAATACACTTTGGCCAGACTTTGATGAAAAAGAACTTGACAAGGCACTTGATTTTTTTTCCTCTAGTAAAAGAAACTTTGGAAAATAAAATTTAGATACAAAAACTTTTGCAATTATACGAATATTTTATATACTCTCTTTCGTTAGTTACTGGTGTATTTTCTGGTTGTTAACAAAATTTTATTTTTTAAAAATACTCTATTATGGAAAGAGCTCAGAAAAAAGAAATTATCGCAAGTTTTGCGAGAGATAAATGAGATACTGGATCTCCAGAAGTTCAAGTTGCTATTTTAACTTGAAGAATTGAAGCATTAAAAGAACATTTAGCAATTCATAAAAAAGATAATCACTCAAGAAGAGGTATTATGCTTATGGTAGCAAAAAGAAGAAAAATGCTTAATTACTTAAAAAAGACAAATATTGAAAAATATGAAGAAATTTTAACAAAATTAGAATTAAGAAAATAATAATATTTATAATAAAAAACACTTTCATTGGAAAGTGTTTTTTATTATAAATATTTAGCGAGTATATTTTCTGAAACTATGAGTCAATCAATAGCTGATGAAGTAATTCATCCAGCATATCCAGCTCATTCGCCAGTTGGATAGACTCACCTAATATTTGATTCACAAGTTTCTGAGCGAGTAAATCTTACGACTGAGGAAGTTCTTGCTTCTATTCAAATGAGTAATGCATTTGGATCAGCAAATCATTGAATCTTGTTATCTAAAAGAGGAAGAGCTTCCCTTAAAGCATTGATAACAAAATCAGGTAAACAAGTATTTAAATTCGTCATACGAATATTTGGCTTATAGGTTGTTTTTATATCTTTTGAGTCTTTTGATGGTTTATTTGCCAAGAAATCTCAAACCAGTTGAGCCGGAGCATTATAATTTCCTCAACCAGCAATAAAAGTTGCTTCTTCCCATTTTCTTTGAAATTCTATTCCAGCGAGTGGATGATCGCTTCAAAAATCACTTGGGAGAATATTTACTAAAAGTGCTGAATTAGAGTTAATAGAATTTTGAGCATATTCACTCATTCCATTTACCGTGAGTCTTCCCTCTTCAGATGCTGCCGCTACTACATGTCAACCTGGACACATACAGAAACTATATACAGAACGATTTTCTTTGTGATGAGAAACGAGTTTATAACTCGCGGTTGGAAGTTTGATATGATGACAAGCATCTCAAAATTGGGATTTATTTATAAGTTCTCTTGGATGTTCGATTCGTAATCAAACAGCAAATGGTTTTTGTTTCATCTCAAATCCAGCATGATATAACATTTCACAAGTTTCACGAGCAGAGTGTCATATTCAAAGTATGAGATCATCTGTGATAAATTTTTCTCCAGTATTGGTCATAACGGATACAATTTTACCATCTTTTATTTCTACATCAGTCATCATAGTATCAAAATGTATTTCTCCACCTAATTCAATAATTTTTTTTCTCATATTTCTGACTACTCACCTCAATCTATCTGTCCCAATATGTGGACGAGCAGAATAAATTATTTCACTCGGAGCTCAAAATTCAACAAATTGTTCAAAAATAAATTTACTTCTTGGATCATTGACTAAAGTATAGAGTTTCCCATCAGAAAAAGTTCCAGCTCATCATTCTCAAAACTGAACATTTGAATTCAGATCAAGTTTTCCAGTAGTAAAAAATGCATGTACATCTTGTACCCTTTTATTTACTTCACTTCATCTTTCGAGTACGATTGGCTTCATTCCAGCATAAGCAAAAGCAAGAGCACAAAATAATCCACTTGGACCGGTTCAAATAACGATAGGTCTGTGTTTCATTTTTGACAAATCTGGTTTCTTAATTTCATAAACAAATGGTTCTATTAACCTAATTTTATGTCTTTTAATATTATCAGCGAGTTTCGTATAATGTTTTTTATTCATAAATGCTTCATTGTTTCATAGATCCAGATTTACGCAATACACGATCAAAATATTTGATTTATTTCTTGAATCAATGGCTTTTTTAACGACTTCAAATGAAAGTAATTCTTTTTTCTCAATTCCAAGTAATTTAATAATTTTTGACTCTAAAAGAGATTCATCTTCATCGAGTCAAAAAGTGATTTCTTCAATCCTTAAAAGTTTTTTTACCATTTTTATTATTTTAAAATTAATCTTTTTTTCTAATAAAATATACCACTCAAATAACAACAAGAAGTCCAATAATAATATTAGCTTCACCACTATATTTATGAAATATATCTACTATTCCCTCTCCAAAATAATATCAAAAAATTGTTAATATACTTACCCATAATCCAGCTCCAAGAGTCGTTATAATAACAAAATATAAAAAATTCATTTTAAATATTCCAGCTGGAATGGAAATAAGATGTCTTACTACTGGTAATAATCTTCAAATAAAAGTATAAAGTTTATCATTTTTGAGAAATAATGTTTCAGCTTTCTGGTATTTTTGTGGAGAAATAAAAAAATATTTCCCATATTTGAGGAGAAAGGGTTTTCCAATGAATTGACCAAGTATAAAGTAATTTACTATAGCTCAAAATAAACTTCAAAAAGTTCCAGCAAGAATCACTCAAATGAAACTTAATTTTCATCATTGTGCTAAATATCAAGCAGGTATCATAACAGCTTCTGACGGAATTGGAAAAATACTTGATTCTAAAGCCATAAGAAAAAAAATACTGGTATAACTTAAATTTCCAAAAAATCACATAATTTGCCCAATAACATCACTCATAAATTTTATTTTAATATTTAAATGAATAGTATTATAAATATTTTTTTTAAAAAAGATACTTTTATTTTTTGAGAAATATTGACTTTTTATCTATTTTATATATAAAAGGCACTTATTTTATAAAACAGACTATGAAAAATAAAATTAAATCTCAAAATATAGGTACACAATATAATAGTATGCTAAAAAATTATACCAACAGAATTATAGCAGAAGTCGATTCTTTTTATAACATACAAGCACCACAAATACCTCTATGAGAAATACATAATATACTCTGAGAAAAATTATCAGATTTAGATGCTTATTTTGATACATTATTTTCTCTCATTTTTTCAAATGATATGGATGGAGAAATTATGAAAGAAAATAAATATCTTAGCTATTATGCTAATATTTTTGGTTATTATTTTCTCGTATTATTTCATAAAGACATAGGAAAATTAATTCCAAAAGATCTCGTTCATGAAATAGGATTTAAATATTTTTACTTACTCTATAAACAATGAGCCTCATTGAATTCATTTAAAAAACAACAAAATAAACTTAATATAGCCAATACGAAAATTCAGACTCTTCTTGCATGAAGATGATTTCAAATTGATATAGAATATATCTCACAACAAAAAATTTGTGAATTCATTACTTTTTTAGAGCATTCTTTGATTTTACCAGAAGAAAAAGAATTTTATACTGCTATCGTGTATTATCTTTGTAATCTTCTTATTGTTCATAATCTTTTATGATCTCAACACCATCTCTCTACTCTGGATGATATTCCAAAAAATCCTCACAATAATCCATGAAGTCAATTATATTTTTTTAGTCTTTCACTCATAGCACAGGCTGATTTTATATTGCAACATGAATGAGATTATACTTTTTGAAATCAAATCGCTCGTTTACACTCGATAGTATGAAATAATGTATCACTTTGACACCTAAAAAAAATACAAAAAAGTTTTTTATATCAAAACTATTTTTTACCTTGACTCATAAAAAATGAGAGCTTATTTCAACTTGCTATACAACATGAAAAACTTTTT
>JAVHSE010000084.1:0-6631 GCA_036172015.1 Patescibacteria group bacterium
ACTACTTCATCGACCATATTTGGATTTCCAGCTATGTACAAAATGTATTATACTTTCTCTGGCATAATTTTAATATTTACTTTTCATTATTTCATATATAATAGAAAAAATTAAAACTAATTAAACGAAAATGAAAAAAATTATTACTTTGTTATTTATAATATTCCAAAGTTTTTATATTTGTTTTGCTGCCAAATTAGAAGTAAAATCAAATCTTGAATCATGAGACTATACTTTTCCAATTGAAATCAATCTGATAGCAAATAATAAAAATGCAAAGATTTTTTATTATACTGATGGTGAATGACGAATGGATAATATAAAAGAATTTAAAACTCCTCTTCTATTCAAAGAAGATACTACCATTGACTTTTATGCAAGTAATAAAAATTTCGAAGATACTCTCATACAAACATCAACCTATAGTTTTCATTATTGTTGAGATATCAATATAAAAGTAAAAAATAATACTATTATTATTCAAAATAATTCCTGAGAAATTCAAAATATTTGATACTGGAAAATTGAAGCTGATAATCTCAATTATGAAATCAATGCCAACACTTTTTTAGAAAAAAATGAAATTTTTTCGCTGGACTATATAAGCAAAGATAATGAAAAAATATCGTTGATTTCTCCAGATAAAAAAATCATCAAAACTCATATTTTTCAAAAAGAAAAAATAAACATACAAGAAATAAAAGAAATAGTCTGAGAAAAAGAAATAACTAATAATAGCTGAGAACTCAATAAAAATATGGTATCAAAAACTTGAGCACTCAATCTATGAGATCAAAAAGAAGAAACAAAAGATAATTTTTCTCTCAATTCATCTCTAAAAAGCTCTATTCTCGATACGACTGAAATTGACAAAAAAAATAAAACTAATAATTTATATACCATATTTTTTATTTTATTTTTAGTAACTTTGTACAATATTTGATTATTACTGAGAAAAACCGAAAAATATAAAGATTTAAAAACAAAATTTATAAAAAAATAACCATAATAATTATGAATTCACATTTAATAACGATTTTTTCTTTTGCATTGGCAACTTTTGTATTTTGAATTTTTATTATTCCTTATTTTATAGAGTGACTCATTAAATATAGAATCTGAAAACAAATTAGAGAAGAAGCAACTATTGGAAAAGCAACAGAATTTGCCAAACTTCATAAAGCAAAAACAGGAACTCCAACTATGTGATGAGCGATTATACTTTTAATAGTATTTTTCATGGTAATAGCGAGTATAGTTTTACAAAAAATGTGATTTACAAATAACTCTCTTTTCAATCAAAAAGAAACCTATCTGACACTTTTTACTCTTGCGACCGTTTGACTCCTTTGAGCTATTGATGATTATATGAATGTAAGAGGAATTGGAAGAACAAAATGACTTTCTGCTCGTTTCAAAATGTTTTGGTTGGTACTTTTTGCTGGAATTTGAGCATATTGGTTTTATTATAAACTCGGTTGGAATATCATCGATGATATGGGAAATTTTGTTAGAACTTTAAAAGTTCCTTTTGGTGAATGATTAGAGCTATGAATATATTTTATTCCAGTATTTATTTTCATCATTATAGCTGGAGCAAATAGTGTCAATATAACCGATGGACTCGATGGACTCGCTTGATGACTCTTACTTTTCTCGTATGGAGTATATGCTTATATCACTTATGATCAATGACTCTATTTACTCTCTACTCTTTGTGTTACGATTATCGGAGCACTCGTAGCATTTCTTTGGTATAATATAAAGCCAGCAAAATTTTATATGTGAGATGTTGGAAGTCTCGCACTCTGAGCAAATCTCTGAATTATGGCAATGCTTACGAATACTATTTCTGTTCTGATGATAGTTTGAGCAATTTTTATATTTGAAACTCTTTCAGTAATTATTCAATTAACAAGTAAAAAACTCAGAAATGGGAAAAAAATATTTAGAATTGCTCCATTTCATCATCATTTGGAAGCAATCTGATGGAGTGAAGAAACAGTAGTTTTTAGATTATGGCTCGTAGGAATAGTATTGAGTGCGATTGGATTGATTGTGTATAAATTGTAATACAATATAAAAATATGTCTTTTATAATGATTAACGAAAGTTTTCAATGCGAAAATTGCTGACAAATTATAAAAAAACACCCCGAATGAAGTGCGAGAAATCATTGTCCTTTTTGTTTATTTTCAAAACATCTTGATAAAGATTTTCCGTGAGATAGATTTTCAGAGTGCAAGGGAATAATGACCCCAGTTTGAATCGATTACAAAAAAAATAAGTGATGGATGATTAAACATAAATGCTCAAGATGTTGAAAAGAAATTTGAAACAAAATTGCACCAGATGATAATTACATAGAATTTGTAGAGAAAATGAATAAAAACTTTTAAAAATGATTGGTATTATATTACACATATATAATATTTTGAATAACATTTTTTAAAAGATATATTGCAAAAAAAATGTTTTTTATTATATTCAAATTATAAATAGAATTATTTTTATAATAAATAGAATTATTTTTTAAAAACAACTCCCATGTTTATTTGTGATATAAAAAATTTTGAAACAAATATAACTTCAAATTGTGTAATAAGTAAAAAAATTGAAATAGATGAAAATCTTACTTGTTTTATAATAATTGATTCAAAAAACACAAAAATTGTAAATCCTCTTCTTAATAGAATTGTTGATTTTATATTAGATACTATTGATTATAAAGATACTTATAATAAATTTAGTATTACTTTAGAGAATATTAATTTTTTTATAAAAACTTTAAAAAATAAAGAAAATAATTGAGAAGAACTCAATATTATTATTGCTATACTAGAAAAAAATAATTTTTATTTTTCTAAAATATGAAAATCAAGTTGTTTTTTAATCAATAATAAAAGAGAGGTTTTAGAATTAAGTGATAAAAATACCACACTTGAAACATTTGACTATGTTTCTTTATGAAAGTTATCAAATAATGAAAGTGTTATTCTTACGAATACTGATTTAAATAATATTCTTACTCAAAGTGATATGTCTGATCTCGGAAATTTAGACGATATCTCAAAAATTAATGAAAATATTATTCATATACTCAATGATGAAAAAATTGACTCAAATATTCAATTAATGTCGATAAAATTTGAAACTCAATTACTTATTGCAGAAAAAAATGAGATCATCGAAAAAACAAGAGAATTATTTTATAAAACTTTTGATAATCATTTTTCCAAAAAAAGTATTGCTCTTTATATGATATTAAAAGAAAAAATAAATCAAAAATGAAAAATAGTAAAAAATATCATATTTTTTAGTGGAATGCTTATATCTACTTTACTCCTTTATTTTATTATTTCATGAGTTGTTTGAAAAAGTATTGAAACTGGAAAAAATTCTGAGTATAAAGAAAATCTCATTCAAGCAAGAGAGTATATACGACTCGCAAATCAAAATATTTCTAATAGAGAGGCTTTTAATCTTAATATAAAAAAAGCCGAAGAACTAATAAATACAGTTAAAGAACAAGAATTATTTTTAAATGATATAGATGGTATTTTAAGTGATATTTCAATAATGAAAAAACAATTTAATGGAATTGAAATATTTGAAGCAAATACCAACAATCTTATTTTCAAATGAACTTTTCAAGATGCTATTAAATTGATTGAGTTAAATAAAAAATTATATGTACTTTGAAAAAGTTCAATTTATTGACCTATTATTTCATGACAAAATATTAAAAACAATATATTTTATGAACTTGCATTAGATGATTATTTCACTGATATAACATCAAACTCAGATCAATTAGTAATCACAACAAAAAAATGAAGAGTCGTATGATTTACGAAAGATGGAAAATTTAAATATCTCAATGTTATGGGGCAAATAAGTTGGGAATGAAGCGAAATTATTGAATCTTATAATGGAAATTTATATATGGTAAATAAAAATGCCAATCAAATATATAAACATACTCCAAGTTTATGATTATTCACAGCAGGAAGTTCGTATCTCAAAGATGGTGATTCCAAAAATATATGAACCATATTATCTCTTTGAATCGATGGTTGAATCTATATTTTAAATCATGAATGAAAAATATTTAAATTTTTCTCAAATCCTAAATATAGATTAGAAAGTATCGTATTAAATAAATTACCAGAAAATTACTCTCTCGAAGGTGGTAAAATTAATTTAGTTACGAGAGTAAATTTAAATTATATCTATCTCTATTTGAACAATAAAATTTGGATATTTGAACCAAATACAAAAATATTTAGCGATACAAAAAGCTTAACATACAGATGACAAATCGAATGAAAAAATGAAACTATTAAAGGATTTTATATCCCCAGAGATGGAGAAATAAATATACTCACTGAAAATGGAATACATAAAATTAACTTTGAAATAAAAGATGAAAAATTAATAGTAAGATAAAAAATAAGATACATATTGTATCTTATTTTTTATCTTACATTTTATTTATTTTTCCATTCATCTTCAGAATAGAGTAATTTTAATTGTTTTAATAATTCTCATCAAGTATCAGGAATCACTACTTGAGAATTTTTCACAATTATTTCTTTATTATTAATCAAAGTATCAAGAATTTTTTTATTATACTCATTCAGAACAGTATAATTATTTAAGAATTTATTTATAAATACAATATAAGTTCTTGCATTTAAATTTTCTTCTCTTAATTTAAGATATCCATCTATATTTTTAATAGTTTCGGAATTATTGAAATTTGAAAAATCTGCCGAAATTTTTTCTTTTATTTTTAAAATTTCATTATTTGAACTCTCATACGATTGTAAAAGTTCAGTTCTTTGAATGAGTAACGAGTTAGCATTTTCTGTTCCAGCTTTATATCTATATTCTAATTGAGCTATAAAAGAATTCAGTGTAAATTCTCTATCATTTGAAGTAGAAAGTAAAGCTCTAATATCAGTTTTTAAAATATTAAAATATTCACTGAGAATAACCATATTTGCAGTAATTATTTTATCTTTTGCTTGTTTTTGATTTCATAAAATATATCAAATATCAACGGCATCTTTATATATGATTATTGGAATATCTTTTCTTTCCTTATATCTGGTTCAAATATTGGTAGATATAGCAACTCAAATAGAACCTATTATATCAATATTTTTTGAAGTGAATGTTTCTCTATTACTATTTTGAGATTTAAATCATCAATCTTGCGCATTTATAAAATATCAAAAATAGTTTATGATAACAAAAAATACACTTGTTAACATAAAAATTTTTAATCAAATTTGAAATAAGGTGTCTTTCATATTTTGAATTTAAATGTATTATACATTATAGTTATACTTTTTTTTATTTATTTTCCAAATTTTTTATTGTTTTTTTATTTTACACATTTTATATATTCTATAAAATCTTTTTTTATATTTCTTCAAATTTGAAGTATTTCTTTTTTATTCTCTTTTGCATATTTTATTCAATAATTTTTTCATGATAGAAATAAATCCTTTATTTCTCTATTTGTTAAATGAATATTTTTAGTACTTTTATAAAAATATTCATTGATAATTTTTCATATTCCATAAGTAGTTCAGAAATTTAATGGAACGAGTAAAAATCAAGCCATTCAAACAAGTCAAATTTTCGAAATTCCATTTATAGTTTGATTAATAAACAAAGTCGATCAAATAGCCGTAGTGAGTGTTGCTAAAATTTCCTTTGCTTGATGAGTAGTGAGATTAATATTGTATTCTTTTGCAATTTTTTTTAACATATACATATAAACAGTAACGGAAGAATATATATCAAAAAAAGGAAATGGTTGGACTCAAAATACTGCATTTATACAAGAACTTTTAAATATTATATCATCAATATTTTTAGATTGTATTTTTATTTTTTCATTGACTAATATATCTCAATATTGAAACATATCAAAATTTCAACTATCAAAACTTTTGATATCATCTTTTTTATATATTATTTCATATACTCAAACTTCATATAATATTCATTTAAAAGTAGTATTTCATAAAAAATAAAATCGTATATCTTCATTATTATCTTTTATATATTCATAAAATTTACTTGTAATAAAAATCTTATTTTCCAAAGTTTTTGATAAAATTCTTGAAGCAAGATTTACACAGTCTCAAAAATAATCATATCCATTTATCGTACTTTTTTTATTCACTGGTCAATAATCCATTGATATTCTCACTTCGATTTCTTGAAGCTTTATTTTTTTTGTTTGGTTATACATAAAAAACTCATTTTGGACTTCAATAGCAAATAAAACGGATTTTTTTCTATCTTCAAACAATATCATATAAGAATCTCAAATAGTTTTTATTAAAGTTCCATTATATTTTTTTAAACTTTTTAAAATAATCATGTCCTGATCATTGAGTAATTTATTTATTTGATTTTGTGTTAACAGAGAAGTTTTTAGTGTAAAATCTTTTAAATCTGTAAAAATTATCACCCCATCAAATGTATCTATATTTTCCATGAATTATTTTTATAAATATTTTTTACCATATATTATACTATTATTTTCATTTTTTCAATTTTTTTGACAAAAGAAAAATAATATACTACAATAATATTGTTTTATCACATA
>JAVHSE010000085.1:0-22954 GCA_036172015.1 Patescibacteria group bacterium
ATACCAATTTATTATACCTATTTATACTAAGAAAGCAAAATATTTTTAGTATAACCAATATTCTTTTTCTGTTAATTTTAAATTCATACTTTTCATTGTGTTATATATAGTAGTTGTATTCTTTGTAATTATTATAAAATTATCTATACTAAAAATATTTTTTCAAAAGATCATATAAATAACTTCAAAAGGCAATAATATAATTTTTATAATAAAACTTAGCATAATAAAAAAGTTATAAAATAATTAAAATAAACATCTCTACAATTATATTTTAGCAAACAAAAAAGGGTAACTTAAATACACTCTCGTTCGCTAAAACATAACAATTTTGTCTATTCTAAAAATATGCAAAAATGGGTGAGTAACTTAAGTTACCCATCTTAATTTCTAGAAAAGACTACCTTTGTAGACTTTTTTGTTATATTTTAGCGAATTTAGTATATGAATTTTTTCTAATATGCAAAAAAATAAAAGCCAAACTGGCTTTTACGGAAATATATTATAAATATCTTTTCTACTTCTTACTCTGAGTAATATTATTTTTATTCCATCAAATTCAAATCAAATCCTATAATCTCAAAGTCTAATTCTATAAAATTTTTCAAATCATTTCATCTTTTTCACATTTGGAATATCATTTATATTTTCTATTTTTTCAATAATATTTAGTTTATCAATAACTCTTTTTTGAATCTCTTTATTTTTAAGGTGCTGAAAATCTTTTTTAAATATTTCATCCACTTCTATAATCATAATTCTTTTTTAAAAGAATTAAATTCTTGAGTTTGATTTGTTTTTCATTTTATCATTTGATATCACAAAACAAGATCTTCAAATTCTTCACTATTTACAAATTTTTCTAAATTTATTGATGAAAAAGATTGGCTTGTTTTTTCTGATATTTGAATGGTAGTAGTCATGATTTTGAAATTAAATTATAAATTAGTTTAATTATAATATTTTTTTGAAATATGCAAAAAATACTCCCTAAAAATGCTTAAAAGCTTCTTTATAAAGATCTCAAATCACATGAGAAGATGATTTTTCTATATCAAGTCTATGCACTACAAAAGCTTCCAGTAAATCAAATCCGTCTTCTGGAATCACATATTCCCTTTCACCTATAAATGCATTTGCTTTACAAGCTAAAATAAATATAGAAATTCATCTTTGACTTATTGGATATAAAATTTTTTCATTTTCTTTTATAAGATGAAAAAACGAAACTAATCTTTTTGCAATATCTTCACTTATTTTAATATTTTTAATTTGTTGAAAATATTCTTCTCATTCTTCAAAAGTAAGTATTGGTGATAAACAAGCAAGAGTATCTTGAATAGAATCATAAAAATGAGTCATTATAATTGTTTGTTGTAAGTCATTAGAAGGATTTCCAAGAGATATTTTTGAATAAAATCTATCTTTTTGAGCTTCTGGAAGAGTAAAAGTTCCACTATATTCTATAGGATTTTGTGTAGCAATAACTGAAAAATTTTTTGGTAAATCATAATCTTTCCCCATAATAGAAACTTTTTTTTCTTCCATAGCTTGTAAAAAAGCACTTTGTGTTTTTGGATTCATTCTATTAATTTCATCCACCAAAAAAAGTTCCGTAAAAATAGGTCATTTCCTGATTTCAATGATTTTGGTATCGATATTATAATATTCTCAACCAATAATGTCTTGCGGAATCAAATCAGAAGTTCCATGAATTCTATTGAAACTCAGTCCTAATAATTTTGAAATAGCTTTTGCTAAAGTTGTTTTTCCCGTTCCAGGTAAATCCTCAATCAATAAATTTCATTGAATGAGAAAAGTAATAAAAATAACTTTTGAAAGACTATCTTTATTATACACAAACGGAGCAATATTTTTTTGAAATATTTTGTATTTTTCTTGTATCATAACAAGTATAGGATTAAAAATTAAACTCAACTATAATCTAAAACATCATTTCAAATTAATTTCAATTGTGAAATTTTTCCATCTTTGAGTAAAGTGATATATTTTGAAGTATCTTTTATACTCACTATAAATGGAAAACTTCCGTTAAATCATTCAATAGTCGTGATACCTGATTCCTGAACAAAAAATCCATTCCAACTCGTTCCTACTTGATTATCAAAAACATTTTGCTTCACATCACTGTGTATTTTTTTAATCATATAAAGACTAATGAGTCCTTCATTCTCTCACAAAATATATTCTCTATTTTTATCAAGTGTCAGTTTATCATCAATCACTCTCACAAAAAAATCATCCCAAAAACCTCAGTCATTATTATATCTTATTTGACCATATACATAAAATTTTGCTACATAATCTTCTTTTTTTGTTTCGCTATATTCTTGCTCAGTAATATAGAGAACTTTTTTTCCAGAAATGACATCATTTGAAGTACTATCAGTAACAGCAAAAAAATATTTTCCTACTTTAAAAATAGTAGGAAATGGCATAATAAAACTTTTTTCACCAGTAGAAACGAGTCAACCCCTTTCTATTATTGAAATAGTATTACAGTATTTACATACGGTAGAAACCAGTCAAACACTCACTTCAAGAGTTGCTCAACAAGATGGACACGATAAACTCATATATGTAAGTTATAATTTAAAAAGATAAAGAATGATTGAAATCATTCTTTATCACATATTTTTTACTTTCCTCATCATCATCAACTCGATCATCCTCCTCACCAACTACTCGAAGAAGAACTGCTCGAACTATAATTTCTACAATCTCCTTCACAATATTCTCTACTTCCAGTAATCCAATTTATACTCGTTGATCCAGATTTTAAATCAATTTGATCTCAAATAGGTTTTATATTTGTTTTATTCATATATCATAACACTCACCCAGTCAGTCATGCTATGAGTAAAATTATTAAAAATCATTTATTCATACTTTGATATTATTATTTAAATTGAAGGATAGTATTTCATGTAAAATAACTTGAAAATGAATTTGATGGAATTCAGGAACCATGTTCTCATACATTCGTAAAATAAATGTCATTATTTTTTACTTTTGCAGATGCTATATTTATATCTCATGATAATATTTTTTTTAAAATATCAAGATCATTTTGTGATTCTAGTTTAAATTTTATTCCATCTAAAGTTTGAAAAATATGTTTTTTCCCTCAATAATCATAACTTGCGAGTGATTCTGAAAGATCTTTTTTATAAATACCAGAAAAATTCACTTTATAGAGTCATTGTACTTCTTGTAAATTTTTATCAGTTATATCTGCCAAAGTCACTTCTTTAATCGTTCTTTCACAACTAAAAAAAGAAAATGGAATAATAAATAATAAAATTATGTAAATTCATTTTAATAGAGTAAAATTTGGTATATTTCAATAATTTTGACTATACCCAATATTTCCACTTCTTAAATTTTTATCATTTACTTCCCAAGTATGATAGACTCAAATTTCTTGCTGATTTTTTGTTTGTTCTTTTTCAAAAACATAACTTTTCCCACTATATTTTAATTGATATGTTTTCACACTTTCTCAAATAGTATACGATTTAGAATTTTCTCCATATACTTCTGTTACTTTAACTTCACAAATTTCTTCAATATTATAATTATTATTATTAATAACTATATTACTCTCTGTAAGTTCTCATAGATTAAATTCTGGAACTATTTTTCTTGAAAGTTCAGTTTGATATTCTATTCAAGATTCTCATCATTCATTCCACCATGCTTTTGATTCTGATAAATAATAAGTATCTCAAGAACTATCTATTAAAATCCGTTCTATATATTCAAGTCTTCCAGTATTTTGTGTTTCCCAAGTTCACATATATCTGACTCAACCTGCAACTCTATATTTTTTATTATCGAGTGTAATTTCTTGTCATACACTTATATTGAGATACAAAGGTTTCATTCAGACATTATTCCAAATAAATTGAGTCATGCAATATTTACATTGAAAATTGAGTACTTTCGTAATCCCAGCTTTATAATCTGCAATCACTTTTTTATTATTTTCAGACATACTCAAATTACTTCCACAATGAGGACATTTAATAGTTTTTCATCAAAATTGCACTATTTTTTCTTCTGATACAGTATTTTGTGATAATGATTCAGTATGAGTAGAATCTAATGTGTGATACAAAGACTCATATTTTTTCAAATATGAGTTATTAGCATCAATAGCTTTTCATTCATCCAAAAGTATTTTCATAAGAGCTATATCTTTTTTTACATAAGCTCCATATAACTCTTGTATAATTTTATTTATGTCTCTCATTTTTTGTTTTTATTAGTATTTTATCCATGAATAGCTGCAGCAATGATAATAGCAATAGATACAAAAAATCATGCAAACATAATTCAAAGTGCAATATTTTGATCTTCAATAAGTTCTTTATGAAGTGACCATTTTGAAAATTTTTCTACTCAATAAATACTGAGTAAAAATAATGCTATTCCTAAAACTATATATATAAGAGTATCTAAAAAAACAGCTATGTTAAACATACTATATTCTTTAAAAAATAAATTATAAACTTCCTAAAATTTCTTTTTTCTTCACATCATATTCCTCTTTGGTAATTAAATCTTTATCAAGCATAGATTTCAGTTTCATAAGTTTTGATTCCATATCATCTCAATTATTTGAAGTATTTGTATTCATAGCATTCATCTGATTTCACATATTCATTCCAACCATAGTACCAACCATACCTCATAGAGCTCCATCATTTCCAGCAGCTTCTTGCATAATATCAAGGTTTTTTGTTTTGGTATAATTTTCCATAGCTTTCACATTTACATCAGAGAGTTCATTCATAGCTCTTACATTTGCTGTTTGCTCTGAAACTTTCATAATAAGCTTTTCTGTTTCTGTATCAAAATTCGTATCTTCTATTCTGAAATCTGTAATAGAAAGCCCTAGAATTTCTATTTCAGCATTTACTGCTGATTCTAATTTTTTAGCAATTTCTACTCTTTTTGCATCTATATCGACATAACTATAAGAATCACTTGCTAAAACTGAAGTAATTTGTTGCAAAAGTCTATCTACTACTACTTCTTTTATTTCATCAATAGTAACTTCACTTCTCGTTCCGATATAGTTTACCCAAAATTTTTCTATATCTGAAATTTTTAAAGTTAAGTTTCCAAAAGCTCTTAATTTTACTGGAAAACTATATTTTGGATCAATATATTTTACAGGATTTTTTGTTCCCCATTTTTGATTCAATATTTCAGTAGTTTTTACAAAATATACAGAAGCTTTATCATTTGATTCTCAAAGAGATTTCCATGATTTTAAAGCCGTTAAAAATGGAACATTGGTCGTAGTTAATTCCCATTTTCCACCCTCCGTTTGAATGGCTTCAATTTTTCCATTGTGTACAAAAATAGCTCCATAACCTGGATCAACAATTAAATTCGTATTATCTTTTATTTCGTCTAAATTTCTTGCAAATTTTTTTACGAGTAAATAATTTTCTGGATTTTCCCATCTGATTACATCAACAAATTGTCCAGCTAAAAAATCAAACATTCACATATTTTTTATAATTAATAATTAAAACATCTTCATTATATATTTTTTCAGTAAAAATGCAAAAATATGGAATATATTTGTGATTTATATAATTAAAATGTCACTATTGAAATCTCTACAATATGAACAAAAAACATCAAAAAAAGTGATTTTTCAAGAAAATCACTTTTTTTGACAAAATATTTCTATATTTTCATTGAATTATGTCTATTTTTTGCGATTATTCGCAATTTTAGAGATAATTATTCCCAAGGAGGTTAAGTATACCTCCTAGCTAAAAGCTCAAAGTTATAAATAGCACAAGCTAAAAACCAATGCATAGCATTTTTAAGTATTCATCTATATTTTACTATACTTATGCATTTTCTCATATATTAGCATATATATTTATTACATTTGATTATATAAAAATATCATTTTTATCAAAAAAATAAAATAATACAAGATTTTATTTTGTATTATTTTATTTTACTTCTTATTTTTGTAAAAATAGAATTAATCAAATGAATAAATATATGTTATAAGTTATTTTAATAATTCATATTCAAATAACTTATCTTGAATTTGAGTGATATAATACTCTTTCAAAAATCTTTTCAGGTCATCTATTTTTGTATTGAGTTCAAGATATTCTACACTGACTTGTTTTTTCTCTATTGCTCAGAGATTAAGTTTTTTTATTTCTTCTTTTGTATGACTTTTATCATTATACTTATAAGTATTTAGTTCTTGAATTATTTGATACAATCAATAGGTGAATTGAGTTTTATAATTCTTTGTTTCTTTTGCTTCTATTAAAATTTCTTTCCATAAATTCAAAATATTTACATCAGTATGATTTAAACTGAATGCTTTGAGCTTTTCATCACTGAGAGTATTTTGTCAAAAACAGAGTTCATTTTTATAAAATCTATTATCACTTCATACAAAACTCAAACATTTGTTTCTTTGAGATAAACAAGTAAAAATCAAACAAGATTTTAAAAAATTTGTATCTTGTAAATAGTCTTCTCATCTATCAGCTGTGGTAAAATAAACATCTCTTTCATACCAGTTTTCTTGTGGATACAATTTCGCACAAAATAACGGAAGTTTATTTATAAAATTATCTGAACGAAGATAAAAACCAAAACTTTGTTCTAATGCAGTATAATATACTCATCTTGTTAAATTGATATGTTTTGCTTCAACTCACCATCAAATAGCTACTAAGTATGCAATAATATTTTTATTATACAAAGGTTTCTTTTTATATAATTTTAAGCTTTCTAATCAGTTGCTTTCACAACATATTCAATTTTCATCATTTTCAAAAGTTCTTCTATCATTATATTCATTAAGTCTTTTATAAACTTTTTTTATTTCTATTTTTTTTCAAACATTTTTTGGTTCATTATTTTCTAAATCATAACATTTTAAATTTATTTTTCCTAAATGTTCATCTATATTTTTCCATAATATACAACTTATAAAACTATCACTAGCATGAAAATGTTTTCTATTAAATCAATATCAATCAATAAACTTTTTATTGACAAGATTAAGACTTTTCCAATATTTTATAGGACTGAATAAAACCAAAAAATCATTTTCCTTTTTTAAATAATATTGCCAAGCAGACCATATAAATAAATTGCTTATATCTCTATGTAAAGCTTGATCGCTTCATCATTTTAAAAGCTCTTCATAAACAAAACTATTATTAACTTTTCAATTATTATTTTTAATATTTTCAGCAATACTATCTCTATATGGTGGATTTTCAAAAATTATAATATTACAATTTGTATTTGCTACATATTCATTTAGTTGTTTTATACAATTCTTATAACTATCTGTTAAATTTTCCATAATAATTTGATTTCAAGAAGTCGCTTTTTCTCATAATATAAAGTGCTCAGATAAGGCATCTCAACCACTTACCAAACTATTTTCAGCACTTGCTTCGGGTGGAATTACTAGTCTTACTTTATCAATAAATTTGTTATATAATACATTCCATTCCCAAGTTTCATAAGTTGATAAAATACAATGTGATAATTCTTCTTCGCTCAAAAAGTTTTCAAGTTGACCAGTTCCAGCACATCTATCAAGGATAATATAATCATTTCAAGCTGGAATTTGCGAAATTGCTAATCTTAAAAGTTCAGTTGCTTTTTGTACATAAGCATCTGGAGTATAAAACGCTCAAAGCTCTTTTTGTAAAAATTTATCATTTAGACAATCAATAAGTCATGGAAATTCTTTTTTTGATTTTTCATAAACTTCTTCTGAATTTGAAGCATAAGAAAAAATATTTAGATATTTAGGTTCTACTAATTCACTAACAAATTTTAATTTATCACCATTATATTTTTTTTCAATTTTTATTTCTATATTTTTTGAATCATTTATTATTTCATAATAAGCTTTTGATAATCAAACAATATTGTATTTATCAACATGAACTTTTATAAATTCATTATTCTCTAAAATATTTACTATATCTTTTAATTTTTCTTTATAACTAATAGTTTCTGGTTTTATAGCAGTAGTAAAATCTTTATTATCTTTACTCGCTCACCCGATATATTGCGTTTCAATACCTTTTAAAAAATCTTCACTTTTAAAAAGATATGCTTTTTCATTGTTGAGTGAAATAAGTAAAATTTGAGAAGGGATTTTTTTACCAAGATTTCTCATTCTTGATAAATATTTTATAGTTTGAAATAATACATTATTAATATTTGAAATAGATAATTTAAATTCTATAAGAGTTCATCTTATAACTCAATCTGTATTGTCTTCAATGATAGGTATAGTTCCATCAAAAACTCTTAAATTATTATAAAACAAAACTTGTCACTCTTTCTCTGATTGAAAATTAGGCATGTTTAAAACATAAAAAAGATAAGCAGAATTGCTTATCTCAATATTTTTTAAATTTAAAAAATGGAGAAAGCAACCCTGCTTACCCAATTTAGAATAATTTTATAATATTTCCTAAAAAACTGGAAGGTTACTTTCTCCAGTTTGTCTAGGAAATAAAATACAATAAAATCTGCCATTAATGGCATAACTAAATTTGGTAAGCCTGTTCATTATATGTAAATGCTATAAAAATCAAATAAATACTAATATTTGTTATTTCACATTTTTTTCATATAATAAGCCGTGATTTTAGTAAGAGCATACATCTACGCTCCATTTTAAATGGAGTGAGGAAAGTCTGGACTCCACGAGGAAATTACAAAAGCTAACGGCTTTGGTTTGAATAAGAATACATAAGATTCAAATACCACGAGTGCCACAGAGACTATAATAGTCACGAAAGTGATGAAAGGTGAAAAGTCAAAAGATGCCATACGAGCTAATTTTATAAATATTTATAAGTAAGATCTTATGGTTACTTTTGGAGAATGAGAGTAATCTTATAAACTTGGTAAACTGTGTATGGAGCAATGGGAATGGTATTTTTTATAGGTTATTCCTCTATTGTTTATAAAAAATATACTCAGCTTGAGGTAGGGAGTGATTCTTATCCTAGATAGATTGATGTAGAGATACAAAATCCGGCTTATTACTCTTACTAAAATCAATAAAAATAATTCCTAACACTAAAATAATGAAAATAGTTTTAGCTTGAATACAATGATCTGGAAAATGAACCCAATGAAAAATACTTGAAAAAAAATATAATTTTAAAATATTTGATACCTGAGGACATATCAGAGAAATTGCTCGTGAAAATACTGAATTATGAAGAAAAGTAAAATCAAGAATTGATACTGGAAATCTGGTTCCTATTGAAATATTACAAAATATACTTCATAATTTTTTAAAAAATCAAACTTCTGATACGAACATAATTTTTGATGGAGTGCCAAGAAATCTTGCTCAAAAAGATTTTTTTGATAGTACTGTTTGAGATTTTAAAATTATTTATCTTAATCTTCCAAAATCAGAAGCTGAAAATAGAGTTCTTTGAAGAAAAATATGTTTTTCTTGTCAATCAACTTTTCCAAAAAACTACGAACATAAATTTTGTGATAAATGTTCATGAAAAATATGAGTAAGAGTTGATGATAGTGACGATGAAGCTCTTAAAAAAAGAATTGATATATTTGTAAATGAAACAATCCCCGTTATTGAAGCCTATAGAAAAGAAGGAAAAGTGATAGATATTGATGCGAATTTAGATATAGCTGATATTACCAATAAAATAGAAACTGAATTATGATTACTTCGTATAAATAAATATAGAATTAGAGAATTAGAAGCTAATGACAAAGATATACAAGAGCTCAATGATCTCTATAAAATATTTGGTAATGGATATGAAGTATCTGGGAAAAATGTGTATCTTATGAATAAATCATCGAGAGATTTTTTGCTTTGATATGAACTTGATAATAAAATTGTGGGAACTCTCAGTATTTCTATTTGTCTCAATGCAGGAAAAAATCCATATGCGATGATAGAAAATTTTTGTGTACTTGAAAATTATAAATGAATTGGAATAGGAAGTGCTCTTTTAAAAGAAGCTGAAAATACAGCAAGAATGATGGATTGTTACAAAATTGTTCTTTTATCGAATAAAAGACATATTGATTTTAATAAAATGTATACAAAATTTGGTTTTGAAAATGAAACGACATTTTGATTTAAAAAATATTTATAATATAAAAATAAAAATATGTTCGCATTTGAACTTTGAAGAGAATTTAAATTAAGTATAGCCGAAATTTTTTGTGTATTTCCCAGATGAACTATCGTTTTTTGTGATAAAAAAGTACTCATTATAGATTGAGTATCAAAAGATGATATCTTAAAAAATTCTCAAAATTTAGGTGGAAGTATAAAAATAATGGAAGTACAAGAAGTTTCAAACTGACTTCCGGTTGATAAAAAAGAAATGGAACGAGATTTAGAAGATATATTAAGTGAAAATTTAGGATTAGATGGGTTTGAATGAAAATTTCATTATGCTATAAATTTATTTTGAAAATCTCCAATAATTCATAAAGAAATGTTAAAAATTTCAAAAAAAGTTATTAAAGAACATGCTCTCAATCCTCGTTTTATTAACCAAGATTTTAAAAATATTTCATCAGTTGCTATCATAAAGGAGGCTTTAATAAAAAAATGAACTGACTTTAATTTTATTTTTTGAAACGATACCGTTTATTTTTGAAATACTATTTTTGTTCAAGATATTTACGGTTATTCAAACAGAGATTACGGAAAAGAGAGAGATATGAATATCGGGATGCTTCCACCAAAATTAGCTCAAATGATGTTAAATTTAGCTCCATGAGAAGTGGTGTATGACCCATTTGTTGGACTTGGAACCGTTTTGATTGAATCAATACATATGTGAAACAAAAAAATCTTTTGAAGTGACCTCAATGAAAGAATGGTGGAAACATCAAATGCAAATCTAGATAGATTAAAACAAGGGTTTGATTTTGAGAAAAAAATCATATTCCAAAATGCAAAATATATTCATGAAATCAAATTTATAAGTGAGGTTGATTGTATAGTAACTGAATGATATTTGTGAGAAGTTATGACAAAAAGTAATATAAATATGGAAAGAATTGAGAAACAAAAAACCAAACTCAATGACTTATATGAATGATTTTTTCTTTGATTAAAAAGATTAGATTTTAAATGAAATATAGTTATATCATTTCCGTTTTGGGAAATTAATGGAAAATATTTTTATTTTGAAGAAATATATGATAAAATAAAGAAGTATTGCATAGTAAACAAATTATTACCTGAAAATATGGAATTTCAAGAAACCAAATCAGGAAGTTTACTTTACAAAAGAGATGCTCAACTCGTAGGAAGAGAGATCTTTAGCTTACAATTAAAATAAAAAATATGAAAAATACTCCTCAAGATATGAAAAATATTCCTCATGGCATAAAAAAATATTTATTTTATACATCAAGATGAACTATTTCAGTAAAAAATAAAGAGAAAGAACCAATTATCATTCGAGGAAAAAGATTGAAAATTAGTAAATTTGACTTTAAAGATCTTTCTAATTTTTCAGATCAAGAAATTCTTGAGATTATTAAAATTGATTTATGAATAGACTTAATTCATTTTCCTAAGGATGGTATAGAACAAATAAATACTCTTTTCTTTGATGCGAATCAAGTCTATTTAGAATCAATTTTAAAAAAAGTCTTTGAAAGAAAAGGAGCAAAATCATTTCCAATTGATTTTAAATTTACTTCTGTTGAGGAGATTTTATCTTTTATCAAAGAAGCTGGAAATATTGAAGGAGGATGGGATGCAAAACTCAAATGTATGATGATGAAATTTTCGTCTTCTATCAATGATATACTTACCACTTACGGGCTTCAAAATTTAGATGAAAAGAAAAAAGCTATTGTGGATAAACTGACTCCTGTTTTGAGACTTCAAGAAGTCTGAGAAGATGATATTGGAACTATTGGTTGACATAAATTTATATTGTATGGAAGACCAAAAGAAATCGTATCGCTTGAATATAAAAATCTCAATGATCCAGATTATTCTCGAGCTGAAGATATTAAAGATCCAGTATGATTGACTTTTGAACTTTTATGATGATGATCAATTGAATATGTGCAATTATTTGGAATTATTCAAAATTTGATTATATGACTTGGATGAAAGATAATAGATACCAAAATAAAATGATTAAAGCTGAATAAAATTGATACAAATAAATTATCATCGGATTTAAAACTCATTTTACTCAGTGCAAAACAAGAAAAAAAATCAGCAAGTCATGAGAAATATATTGATCTCAAATTTACTTGTATTATTGATGGGGTAAATATAGAAATCAAAATTGTACCTCATCAAAATGAAAATCAAAAATGATTACAATTCCAATGAGTCTATGCTTTTTTAAATAAATTTATTGAGTGAATTACGATGAGGCATTTGCAAGATGGGTATATTGAATGAGAAAATATTCATATGTACTGTGAATTATTTTTTGAAAATCTTCAAGATATGATCAATAAAAACCCAGAAACCGTATGAATGTCAAAAGAAGATTTTTTACCAGATTTATGGACTGATTTACAAACAAAATGATATATTAGGACATGAATTAAATATATCAATAGAAGCATGAATGATAATATTAAAAGATATATGATCAATGGATTGACGGAATATTATAAATCATGTTTAATAGCTTCTAAACTTCCAAATAACAAAATAGTACGGAGAAATGAGAGATCAAAAAATCTCTATGAACAAAAGTTGATGTATTAATTTTGACTTTTCTTAAATTCAAGTATACTGAGAAATATTCTCATATAAGAGAATATGTTTTGAAATTTATTTATTAAATAGAATGTATGAAAATTAAAATATACGGTTCCAATAACGATACTCAAACATTACTTGAAAAAGTAAATTTTTCTATTGATGAACTTGGACTCAATGATTTTATTACATCAGAAATTACGACTGATGAAGCTTTAAAAAATGAACTCAATATTACTCAAGAACCAGCATTAATTATTGAAGAAGAATCCATTGATTTTAAAGATATGATTTTTGAATGAATAGTTCCAGAAATAGATGAATTAAAATCGATGTTTGTAAGTATTATTGGATGATGAGAAAGTTGAGAATGATGATGATGCGGAAGTGGATCATGTGGAACAGGATGTAGTTGTTAAGAATAAAAAAATCTCTTGAAATAATATTTCAAGAGATTTTTTATTGTATAATAGTAACTCAAGTAGAAACTTCCATAGTAACTGGAACTTCTAGATTTCAACTATTATTTTCTATTTTTTTTACCTCTTTAATAATAGTAAAATTATTTTCATAAATAAGTTTTGATTCAGCTCAAAAATATTGAATAGTATATATATTAACTCCATCTTTTAAATTTCAAAATTCACTATTTGCAAAATATGACCAATAACTTCATTTTTTAGGAAATTTTTTTAATTCAAAATCATTAATAATAATTTTTTCTACCAATCAAGCAGGAACTGTTCACTCTATTCTTACTATATTATCAGTTGTCGTATAAGGATTTGTTTTTGGAGCTAAAATTTGATACAAAGGTGAAGTACTAATTGGATAATTAGAAACTTGTGCTAATGTAGACTCTCAGTGAGCAGTATTTCCATTGATGAAATAGAGAGTAAAAAATCATTTATACAATAACCTATTTGATTCATTATAGACTCTATATATAAGATTATTAGTTTTTCCTTCTAATTTAAATCATTTTAAAGAAAAAGTTTTTTTCATCGTATCAAGAGTAACATTCTGTCCATTAATTTCAATTTTAGTAACCATATCTGACACAATATTTCCTTCTATATCAATAGTATCAGTATTTATTTCAGCTTCATCATATAAATTATTAAATAAAATATAAGGTGTACTTTCCCCTATTCATTCAACGGATCACGAAGATGTCATTCACGAATTTATTAAAACTCCTGTATTGGTATCTGTTGTATTAGAAGAAGCTAGGTAAAGACTCCCATTATTTTTTATAAACCAATCATCTGATTTTATATAATCATCTATTGGTTCTTTTGTTAATGATAGATCAGAATTTTCATCTTTCGCATTATTTCTCATAATAACCAATTTTTCTCATTTTTGTAAAGAAGCTGATTTTCCAGCAAGATTTTGAACTTCTAAGATTCAAGAAACTACATATATAGTACTAGCAACTTCATTTTGTGATAATGAAAATACACTTTTACTCGTAGTAGAAACTTTTGCATATCTCATTTCTATATTTATACCAGTATTTGATTTCACCCATAAATCAGAAGAATACAAAGTATAAGAACTATCTTCATTATATCTTAATTCTCATAATTTATTAAGAATAAATTCGCCATCACTTGAATCTTTAATATTTAGAGTTCCATTTACTACGAGCAACTTTTCTGTTTGATACATCAAAATATTTCATTCTATTTTTGTTTTATTTCATCCATTATAAACTGAATATGCTTCTGTATCTGGTAGACCTAAGGATACTTCTAACGATCTATTATTAAGGCTTTGTACTCATGAAGATTCCTGAGAAGAAAATAAATAATTAAACACGAATAAAAGAATAACAAAAACTATTATTATTGGAAATAAATAATCTTTAAATGTTTTCAATACTTTACTATTATTTCTTTTATGATTATAATTCATATTTATTTAGATTAATATTATAAGAAGGGCTTGGTATATTTATAAAAATTTTCGAAAGATTTTCAAGTGTTTTTTTATTTTCTTTTATTATATTTTTATTTTCTATGACAATAAAGTCTTTTTCATAAAATAAAACAGATTTTTTTTGAATTTTAATTATATTTTTCTTTATAGCAATTTTTGTTGGGCTAATAATTTCTATAGATGATACATTATATCCACAATCTATAATTATTTTTTTTAAATTATAATTCATATCAAATTCTATATCTTCAATATTTCATACAATACTATCACAAATATCTCTCACTTGTTTCAAAATAAGATCATATATATTATGATCATCAAATGACTTCTCATTTATATGAAAAATATTATTATGATTTGATAAAATGTCTTCGAGTAAAAAAAAATTATATTTTAAAAACGATTTTTTATAACGAAATCAAATAATCTTTTCATTATATAGATTAAAAACTACTCAACAAATTTCTCAAATTTCATTTTCATATGTATCAAAAATTTTTTTTCACTTAAAATTTCATAAAAAAGAAAACATACATTGATGATTTAGGAAAAATATTTTACTTATGTTATTTTTAGTTGCTTTTTTGTCAAATAAAAAAGTAGAATTTACCATAGAGTATATAATACATATTGTAGATAAACCGAAATATAGAAATATTTTATCAAAAAAAGTGACTTTTCAAGAAAATCACTTTTACTATTTTTTGATCTATATTCCAAAGGTTTCTTGAATTAAAATCAGCTTTTTTTACTTCATTTTTTTGTAATAACAAAATTACAAAAATATCCGTTTATGAAATAGAAGATATACTTTCATTTTCTATTTCTTTTTGAATTTCATTTTCTATTTCTTTTTGAATAAGTATTTGCTTCAAAGCAAGTTTTTTTACTTGTTGTTCTTTTAATTTTTTATTCATATCCATATAAATTTTCATCATAGGAAATATATACATTATTCATATGAATAAAAGTACAAAAAGAATTCAAAAAATCATGACATCATTTCATGAAAAAATGAATTGTTTTTCAAATATTTGTTGAACTTCTAAATAAGTTCTATATTTATAATCTATATTTATTCCCATATGATTTATTATTCAATTAATTCTCCTATAACTATCATTCTATTTAAAGTTGTTCCTATAGGCCAACAAGTCATCAGACTTATTTCTTTTTTATTTGTATTTCTTTTTAAGACAGAGACATCTCCAGGTTTTATAATTTTCTTTTCTTTAATTTTATACACATATTTTTTTTGATTATAATATGCAATAATTTCATCTCAAAATACAATAGTATCGAGTAAAGCAAAAACATCATTATATTCTCATTTTATCCATGGAAAATTTGATGAATGTCAAAAAATAAAACTATTTCATAATTCTCATGGTTTCGCACTTCAAGGATATCTTATTACTCCATTTGATAGTTCTTCCATAAATACATCTTCGAGCTCTTTTACATTTTCTACCATTTTACTTTTTACATCAATTAGAGGTATATTTTTACCAATTTTTGGAATTAAAATTCTATTTTCATATGGAACTATTTCAATATTCATATTTAAATTTTCATCATAATTTGATGTTAAGAGTTTATCCATAGAGTGATAGGTTTTATTTTTTACCATATTCACTTTTTCACTCACAGATATTTTTGTAAATGTATCTATCAAAATAGGACTCTCTACAGAAATATTCGTTCATTGTACAGAAGATAAAAGATTCATTTTATTTTGTTCTAATACTTCTGGATTCAAATAACTTCTTGCGATTTCTATATAAGCACTATAATTAGTAACACTTAATAAAAATAAAAATATAAGAGTAGAAGTTGAAATGTATTTAAACAAAAAAAGAAATCCATTTCATATATTCGTAAATATGTGAAATTTTTCATTCCTTTCATTTGAAAAAATAATATTATTATTCATATTTTCTATTCATTGATTTTCAAATAATTTTAAATTTGATAAGACATCAATGGTATCATTGATATGATTTTCTTCATGTAATAATGATAAGTATTCATTATTTTCATTACTATTTTCTTTATTTAATAGTTCTAAAATATCAATATTTGTGTTTTTGTTTTCCATAATTTTATTTTTATTATTTATTTTTGTATGATAATTTTACCATATATTTATATATATATCAAATATTTTAGGCTCTTTTTTTTCATTGTGAATTTTTCAATAAGAAAGAAGTATATTTTTGTTTTACTTATCATAAGTTTAGCAAAAATTTTTTTATATAGTTTTCATTAATTTTAAATCAATGTGATTGTATTTTAGTAACTTTATAAGAAATATAAAAAAAGTGATTTTATTCAAAAATCACTTTTTTTATATTTCTTTGTTTATATTAAAGAAAGTTCTCAATATGCTTCTCATTCATAGTTTGTTTCTATTTTTCTTCTTTTTCAATAATTTGAATATGCAATTCATCTAATTGGTCTTTATCTATAATGCTTGGAGCACTCATCATAAGATCTTGAGCCTTTCATGCTTTTGGAAAAGCAAATACTTCTCTGACATTGGTTTCATCAGTGAGTATCATCATATATCTATCCATTCCAATAGCAAATCATCCATGTGGAGGAACTCAATATTGAAATGCTTCATACATAGCTCCAAATTTATTAATAACTTCTTCTTTACTTCTTCCTACCGTTTCAAAAGCTTTTATAAGTACATCAATATCATAATTACGAATTGATCCAGATAATATCTCATATCCGTTGCAAGCGAGATCATATTGATTTGCTTTCATACTCATGAGATTATCAGTATTAAATGCTTCTAGTCAACCAATTGGCATAGAAAATGGATTATGGGCAAAATCTATTTTTCCACTTACCTCATCTTGTTCAAACATTGGAAAATCAGTAATCCAACAGAGAGCAAGTTTTTTAGGATCGGCTAAATGAAATTTATCTCTGAGAGAAAGTCTTACTTTATTTAAAATTGAAACTGCTTTTTTAAACTCATCTGCTGAAAAAAATACAATATCTCCATTTTTTGGTTGTAATCTTTCTTCAAAAGATGTGATTTCATTTTCTGACATAAATTTTAATATTGGAGATTTTTTTCCTCATTCTTCTTTATCATCATAAATAATATATGCAAGTCATCTTGCTCCTTCTTTTCTCGCTACTTCAGTGAGATCATCAATATCTTTTCTTGACATGGATTGTCATTCTAATTTTATAGCTTTAATAACTCATTTTGTTTCACAAACTGCTTTAAATACACTAAATTGACTCTCAGTAAAAATATCTGTTAAATCAACAAACTTCATACCAAATCTCAAATCGGGTTTATCAGAACCATAATTTTCTAATGCCTCATCATAACTCATAGAATAAAAAGTATCATTCATAATAGTTTTATCTGATAAAAATTTTGAAGAATCTTTTATAAAACCTTCTACTACTGCAAAAACATCCTCTCTATGGATAAAACTCATTTCACAATCTATTTGATAAAATTCACAAGCATGTCTATCTGCTCTTGGATCTTCATCTCTAAAACATGGTGCAATTTGAAAATATTTATCAATTCCTCCTACCATTAATAATTGTTTATATTGTTGTGGAGCTTGAGGAAGAGCATAAAATTTTCCTGGATGAAGTCTTGAAGGAATAAGAAAGTCACGAGCTCACTCTGGACTTGATACCGTAAAAAGTGGAGTTTGAACTTCTATAAAATCATTTCCATAAAACCAATTTCTGGTAAAATTTAACAATTTTGAACGAAATAAAACATTATTTAAAACTTTTTTTCTTCTGAGATCAATAAATCTATGTTTATACCTAATTTCTTCATTTGCATTTGAAGAATATTCATCTAGTTCAAAAGGAGGAGTTTTTGATTTGGAAAGTAATTTTGTTTTGCTTACTATAATCTCAATATCTCCAGTATGAAGATTAATATTTGCTTGTCAGTCTGGTCTTGATCTCACTATTCCAGTTATTTGAATAACAAATTCACTTCTATAATCATTTGCCTCTCACCAAGAATTTTTTTCATATTCTGGATCAAAAACAACTTGAGTGAGTCCATATCTATCTCTTAAATCTATAAATATAATTCAACCGTGATCTCTTCTATTTGATACCCAACCTGATAAAGTTACTTCTTGTGAAACATTTTTCAAAGTTAAATCATTACATGTGTGTGTTCTAAGCATTTTAATCTCATTAAAATCTAAAAAATAAGAAAGCTAAAACTTTATTTTAACTTTTTACAGTAGTATTATATACGATTTTTTTTTAAATCAAATGCAACTCTTGCAAAGAAAATACTCTCTATTTAGAATCATTTATTTTTTGCGAAATATTTGAAAATAAATATACTAAAAATATATATTTTAATATCATAATTTATTTATGCAAAAAGAAGCAAATTCAAGAATAAAAATAAATAAACTTTTAGAAAAATCATTATGGAGATTTTTAGATAACGGAGAGAAAAAAGCAAATATTTCTCTCGAAGCTGGAGTAAAAATAGAACACTTGGGAGATGACTTTGAAAATATTACGAACGGTTTTGTTGATTATTTACTTCTTGATGATAGAGGCTTTCCTCTTTGTGTTTTAGAAGCAAAAAAAGAAGCCATTCATCCACTTTCAGCCAAAGAACAAGCGAGAGAATATGCTTTGAGTCAAAATGTGAGATTTATAATACTTTCCAATGGAAATGCTCATTATTTTTGGGATATGCAAAAATGAAATCCTGAAATTATCACCGAATTTCCAACTTTGGAATCTTTGGAACATAGAAAAACATATAATCCCAATACTCAAGATCTGATCAATATTTTAATAGATGAAAATTATTTAGCTCCTATAAAAACTCTTCGTTATTATCAAGTTGATGCTATTAAATCTTTGCAAAAAAGTGCAGAAAAATGAAATACTCGTTTCTTGTTTGAAATGGCAACTGGAACTGGAAAAACAACGACTTCCTGAGCTATTTGTAAACTTTTTTTACAAAGTGGAAATGCAAAAAGAGTTTTGTTTTTGGTTGATAGAATAGAACTCGAAAATCAAGCTATTGATGCTTTTAGAGAAATATTTAAAAATCAGTATTTTGTTGATAGTATCAAATCAAACGATTGGCAAAAATGTCAAATAGTGGTTTCTACTATTCAGACACTTATGGCTGGAGATAGATATAAAACACTTTTTTCTCCGACTGATTTTGAACTCGTGATTTCCGATGAAGCACATAGAAGTATTGGAGGAAATTCAAGAGCTGTTTTTGAGTATTTTATAGGATACAAACTCTGACTGACAGCAACTCCAAAGGATTATTTAAAATGACTGAATGAAGAAAAATCTTTTGAAAAAAATCCAAAAGCAATAGAAATAAGAAATCTCAGAGATACTTACAAAACTTTTGGTTGTGAAACTGGAATGCCTACTTTTCGATATGATTTATCTCTCTGAGTACAAGATAAATTTTTGATAAATCCTTATGTGATAGATGCGAGAACTGATATAACGACCGAACTTTTAAGTGAAACATGATATCATTTTGAATGAGAAGATGAAGAATGAAATGAAGTGGAAGAACAATACGGTATAAAAAACTTTGAAAAAACATTTTTTAATGAAAAAACAAATGAAGTATTTGCAAGAACTATTTTAGAAAATGGGCTATTAGATCCTATTTCGGGAGAATTTTGAAAGATGTTAATATTTTGTGTGAGTGTCAATCATGCAGCTAAAATAACGAATTTACTTAATGAGTGAGCCATGAAAAAATGGCCTGGAAAATATCAAAGTGATTTTGCTCTTCAAATTACCAGTACTATTGCTAAGGCACAAGATTTTACCAAAGATTTCACTTATAATAGGTTAAATGGAAAATCACAATTTGCTCAAGATACTCACCCTGATTATACGACTTCAAAAACTCGTGTTTGTGTAACGGTTGGAATGATGACAACTGGGTATGATTGTCCTGATTTGCTGGGAGTCGTACTTTTAAGACCTGTTTTTTCTCCGGCTGATTTTGTACAAATGAAAGGAAGAGGAACCAGAAAACATACTTTTAAATATGTGGAAAGTGGAGAAAAAAAAGAAAAAGAACAATTTGTACTGTTGGATTTTTTTTGAAATTGTGAATACTTTGAAAAAGATTTTGATTATCACAAAAAACTTGATTTGCCTCAAATTTGAAAAGATAAAAAACCAATAATTATAATTGATCCTCCATCATCACCAGAAGGAATCGATATAGAAGAAGATGATAAAATTAGAACAGAAACTATTTTGCATATTGGAAATGAATGAATGAAAATAGATAGAGAGCTCTATCGTAAAGAAAAACACGAACAGTTTGAATATGTATTACAAAATAGTAAAACGATACAAGATGCTTATAAAAATAATGGAATTGATGGAGTGGAAGCAGTTATAAAAACTGAAATATTTCATAAACCAATGGAGTTTTGGGATACGGAAAAAATTATGAATTCTTATGAAAAAATCAATAAAACTCGTAGAAGAATTTGACTTACTGAAATGATTTCAAAAGCATTTTGATTTATCACTCATTTTGAAACAAGAGAAGAAAAATTTGAAAGTGAATGGCAAAAATTTATCACCACAGAAAGACCAAATATTGAAAGTATAGAAAAATTAAATTTACTCAAATCTCTTTTTGAAACTTATGTAACAGATAACACTTTTAGAGAAATTATAAATAATTGAAAATTTGCTGAATTATCGAGTTATCCATTTATCAGTATGTCTGATATAAAACTCGTATGATTGGAAAATATATATGCTATGCAAAATTATAGTAATGAACACGGAAAAAATATTCTCAAAGAATTTAGTTTAGTAAAATAATAAAATCCTATGCTTACCTCAGAAACCAAACAAAAAATAAATAATTGTCGTGATTATCTCGTGGGGAAAATTCCAGATCCAAAATGACAAATAGACCAAATCACGAATGCTCTTATTTATAAATTTATGGCTGATCAGGATTTTTTGAGTCTTGATTTTTGATGAGTAGCGAGTTTTTTTACTTGAGAAATAGAAAAATATTCGTGGAAAAATCTTTTTGAAACTCGTTTGACTCACGAAGAAAGAGCAAAACTCTATACCGAGTGATTAGAAAAACTCTCACATGCGACTCATTTACCAGAGCTATTTCGTGATGTTTTTAAAGATGCGTATTTACCTTTTAAGGATGCGAATACTATCGTTTTATTTTTGACTGAAATCAATAAATTTGATTATCATCATAGTGAAGAGCTCGGAAATGCTTTTGAATATTTACTTTCTATTATGGGAAGTCAATGAGATAGTGGATCATTTAGGACTCCAAGACATATTATAGAGTTTTTGGTGGATGTGGTTGATCCAAAACCATGACAAACTATTTATGATCCAGCTTGTGGAACGGCTGGTTTTCTGATTAGTGCTTTTCATCATATTATAGAAAATCATCCTCATTTATCGGTAGTGGAAAAACTCGAACTCTATAGTCATATTTCATGAGTTGATATTGATCCGTGAATGGCAAAAATTGCTCGTGTTAATTTGTATTTACACGGATTTAAAACTCCAAATATTTTCGAAGATGACACGATTACTAATCCAAAACTTTGGGAAAATAAATTTGATGTGATTTTGGCAAATCCACCATTTATGACTCCAAAGTGATGAGTAAAAGCTCACGAATGATATACTATAAAAGCCACTAAATCAGAAGTGCTCTTTACTGGATATATTGCTGAACATTTGAAACTCAATGGAAAAGCTGGAATTATCGTGCCAGACGGAATTATTTTTAAGCAAGAAAAAGCTTATAAAGATTTAAGAAAAATGTTGGTAGAAAATAATTTACTTTATGCAGTAGTGAGTCTTCCAAGTGGAGTATTTCAACCATATAGTTGAGTGAAAACAAGTATTTTATTTCTTGATAGAAATCTTGCGAGTAAAACGAGTGACATACTTTTTGTAAAAGTGGAAAATGATGGATATGATTTATGAGCTCAAAGAAGAGAAATAAACAAAAATGATTTACCAAGTGCTTTGGAAATTATCAAAGAATATAAAAAAAATATTTCAGAGAAACAAGAATATATACCAAAAGATAAAAATATTCTCGTGGTGCCAAAATCAAGAATAGCCGAAAAATCAGAGTACAATTTGAGTTTTGAAACTTATAGACCAGTGGCT
>JAVHSE010000085.1:23054-24631 GCA_036172015.1 Patescibacteria group bacterium
AATAGCCGAAAAATCAGAGTACAATTTGAGTTTTGAAACTTATAGACCAGTGGCTCTCGTGAATAGTAATTATGAAATGGTAGAGTTGGGGGAAGTTTGTGAAATAAACCCATTAAAAAATGAAATTAAAAATCTAAAAGATGAACTAGAAGTTACATTTTTACCTATGGAAGATTTATGACAATGAAAAATGTATTTTGAAACTAAAAAAGTAAAAACTAAATGAGAGGTTTATTCTTGATATACATTTTTTAGAGATAATGATATTTTACTTGCAAAAGTTACTCCTTGTTTTGAGAATTGAAAATCTTGAATTGCTAAAAATTTAATTAATTGAATTTGATTTGGTTCAACTGAATATTATATTTTAAGATGAAATGAAAATATATTACCAGATTGGATTTATTTAAATATTTCATCATGTTATTTTTTAAATAATTGAAAAAATAATATGAATTGAACAGGGGGGTTAAAAAGGCTTACTAAAGATTTTGTTAAAAATTTTAAAATCCCACTTCCACCTTTGGAAATTCAGGAACAAATTGTTTGAGAAATAGAAAAATATCAAAAAATTATTGATGGAGCAAAATTAATAGTAAAGAATTATAAGCCAGGAATTAAAATTGATGAGAGTTGGGAAGTGGTCGAGTTGGGAGAGGTAACAAAAATTATTACAGGTAAACTTAATGCAAATGCAATGGTTGAAAATTGAAAATATCCTTTCTTTACATGTTCAAAAGAAATTTATAAAATTGATACTTATTCTTTTGATGATGAAGTATTGCTTTTAAGTTGAAATAATGCTTCTTGAAATTATGATGTAAAATATTACAATTGAAAATTTAATGCTTATCAAAGAACATATATTATAACTATTAAGAATAAAAATATATTATATTTTTATTTAAAGTTATTTTTAGAAAGTAAATTGTTAGAATTAAAAGATAAGTCTGTTTGATGATTGACTAAATTTTTAACTTTATGAGTTATACAACAATTAAAAATCCCACTTCCACCTCTAGAAATTCAAGAACAAATCGTAGCAAAAATAGAAGAAGAACAAAAAATGGTGGAAAGTGCCAAATGATTGATTGAGATTTTTGAAAAGAAAATAAAAGATAGAATTGGTGAAGTTTGGTGAGAAAATATATCGTTGTAAAAACAAATGTAGGGGCAATCCCTTGTGGTTGCCCTGTTTGTTGATTATATTTTTGGTAATTATTTTTCTCGAATTGATATTTTTTGGATAATTATATTTTTGAAATAATAGTTTGTTGATTATGTTTTTAGGGCAACCACAAGGGATTGCCCCTACGGGATGAAAATAAATATATTTCAATGAAATTATTTTAGGATAACCACAGGGATGAAAATATTTTATGATTATTTTTGCCATTTTTTAAAAAATCAATATCATCATTTTCATCTATTTAATACTAATTTTTAATTATGAATACTGTTAAAAAAGCTATACTTTTAGCCAATATTACGGCTATTTTACTCGTTGTTATAAAACTTATCACTGGACTTTTGACTGGAAGTTTAGCTGTGTTATCATCAGCTCTTGATTCTTTACT
>JAVHSE010000086.1:0-24382 GCA_036172015.1 Patescibacteria group bacterium
TTTTGTTTTTGTTTTTATCTTTTCTAATTTATAAACTTTTACATAATTTTGTCAATATTTTTGTATTGATTTAAAAAAAACCGATATACTTTAAAGTGCATTCATAAATATTTTAAATTTTTAATATTTCATCATATGAAATCAATCATAATTTGACTTGGAAAAAAATTCCTCAGTGCAACTTTAACAGCTCTCTTTTTTGTACTTGCTGTCATCGGGGTTGTCTATGCTTTAACATTTCCAAGTAGTACTCCAACTGGACAAGTAGTAGGCGGAAAATTTATGCAATATTTTAATAGTATTAAAGTTGCCTGTCCATCATGACAATATCTCAATGGATATGATATGAATTATGATAAAATTTGTGCAGTAGTACCTGCAGGACCTCAATGATCTACTGGTGCTACAGGACCTCAATGACCTGCTGGTGCTAATGGTGGTAGTATTTATCAATGTCCGTATAGCCCTATTCAACATAATTCATTGATGTGTCCTTCTGGTAGTATTACTATTAATGAGATCGAATTTAATACTTTAAAACAATGTAATTGATTAGTATCAAGATCAAATTTTTGTTGATCATCGGCAGATAATGATTTCAATTTTTCAATACTATATTGTAAAAGTCCATGTCCAGTATTTTAAATCGAATTTATTGATGGTAGAAAAGGAATATTTTTTAAGATGTAAATCATTTTTTTTGTAGACTCATTTAACTTTAACTAAAGTTAAATTTCATATTTTTTTTCTAGAAGTAAGATTATTTAGCAGTCTTTTAACTCATACATTTATTTATTCATACCAATTAATTATTTATACTTTTTCAGATAGGGTTACTTGTTTTGGATGAGATTTATTTTTTATAAATTGAGTATGTAAGAAAGCTCAAAATTTTTACTAGTTCTATTTCTAACATGGGTATCTTTTTTAAAGTTAGATTTTTCATAATTATTATTCTAAAACTCATTATATTTGAAAAAAGTCTTTGAAAAATATTTTTCCCATATTGTATTATTTCTCAGTATATATTTATACTCTTGGTTTATCATTTATTGTATTTTTTCATATTCATAATAATAATATGTAGTATTTTTATTATACTCAAAGTGTCCGGTTTAATATTAGAATTTTTCAGTTATTTAAATTGTGTTTAGTATTTTAAATACTATAATAAACTTTCAATACTTATGATTATGATTTTTTTTGTACCAAAGTTTTTGGCTTTACAAAAATAAAAAATCATATATATGATATGTTACAAAAATTAGAACAAAAAAAATAATAATTTATTTGACAATAGTTATTATTTATATATAAGCAAGTCTTTTATTCAAAATAAAAACAAAAACAAAAACAGAAAAAAGAAATCTATTCGCTATAGTTTCTTGTCTGTTTTTTTATTTTTTATTATATAATTTTATTTTATATGAAACCATTGCTAACAAAAAAAAATATGCAAAAAATAACCAGTAAATTGGTGATTTTTACTTTACTTTTAAATATAATCATTCCTTGATTATTTACTCCTACCTATGCAACCAATTATAGTTTTGACTCAAAAACTATAACTCAAGCAGTTCCAGCTGTATCCCAAAAATATGAAATAAGCCTTCCGAGAGATATCGTGTTATGAGATACTTTAGAATTATTTTTAAGTGGTTCAACGGATACTCTCTGAGGAGTTGCTTTTATGAATTATATACAACAATATTCGACTGGAAGCTCTGTTCTATTTACTACTAGCTCAGGTGCTTTTCAAAATTTTTGTGATACCATTTCAAGTGGAAATATTGCAAATTGTACTTTTGATGAAATAAATAAAAAATATACTCTCGAAGCAAAAGGAATTGGAACTCCTTTAGAAATAGGATCACTCATTATCACGAGAACTCCATGAGTTATTCAAACGATCCCACATATAGTAGCAAAAGCAAAAAAAGTAGCTTTTCCAATTCACCATACTTTGATACATGGTGATCATATTCAAATCAATACTTCATCTGGAAATGTAGATTACATCTATACTTGAAGTTTAGATTTCACATGAAATATGAATGCACTTCTTACCCTTGTAAATGATACTACTTCTATTACTGGAAGTTATAATTCTCTTTCTGGAACCATTGAACTGGAATCAAAAACTCCATGAATTGATTTTGCTGTTTCTCAATTTATTACTGATGGACAACTGATATGAGTAGATGGAGGATGAACCCCAAATATTGTTGCAGTTGCTCAAAAAGAATATTTTGATCTCAGAAATATAGCCAGTGATGAAACGGTGTCTCTTAGTTTTTCTGGAATGAATTTTTCTGGAACTATCAGTCAAAGTTTTTCTGGAACGAGTCAAGAAACCATTGATAGTTTTATTACTCAATTACAAAATTTATCTGATATAAATGCTGTTGCTAGTGGTGTCACTGGAATTGAAATTACTTCACAAACTCCTTGAGTTCCATTTGATATCACCAATATTACTATTACTGGATGAAAAGTATTTTCACAATATCATATTCCAAATCAAGAAGCAATTGCTCAAGTAGATTATATCAGTCTTCCAAGAAATATGTTTTTGTGAGATACTCTTCATTATAGTATAGAAACTATTTCTGGAAGTTATAGTGTATCATACCCATATACTTGATGATATCTTTCATGATTTGTTGACTATATTAATACACAAAGTACTCCATGAATTTTTGATAATATTTGAGTAGAAATATCACAAGTTTGACTTCAAACTCTCAAATTTACTTCAAAATTTCCTGGAACTCCATTTACTGGATGAAGTCTCTCTCTGACTTCAAATATTTTTTCTTTTCAAACACAAACATGAATCATAGCACAAGCTCAAAAAAATATCCTCACTCTTCCAAGAGATTTTGTTTGATGAGATAAAATGAGTTTTGTAATAGATGGAAATGTTATCACTCAAGATTTTGTTAATAATCATACTGATACTCTTTCATGATTTGTATCAAAAATAAATGCTTGATCTACCAATGTTTCAACGAGTGTATCTGGAAATATACTTTCTTTTCAAGCCAATACTCCTGGAATATGATTTGATATTTATGGATTAAATATCGTCAATAGTATATATCCAACTATTTTACAAGTTGCACAAAATCCTACTCTGCAAACTCATACTTTTTTTGTTCCTGAAATTTTGACTGGAAGCGAATTATGACTCAGTATTTCTGGAAGTTTTGTTTCTTGATCAAGTCTATCAAATCTCCTCGATACGATCAATAATCAATCTGGAACTTTACTCGTTAATGCAACTATTGATACAAATAATTTGACTCTCAAAGCAAACACTCCAACAAATAATTTTAGTCTTTCCTCATTGATTCAAACTGGAAATATATTTACTGGAAGTATCACACAAACAGCAACGGGAGAAATAAAAGCAAGTTTGGAACTCAGTATAGATGATATATCAAGTTTATCAGGAAACTCTCTTCAAGTAGGAAATTGTACTCTTGCTTTTACTAGTGGAACATGAATCGAAGATTATGATTGTTGAGATGATAATCATACTTCTCTCGATTTGACATGATGAGTATCACCTACAAAACTCGCTGCTTTAATGAGATGAATTTCAGGTATCAGTGATATAAATAATTGAACTTTAGCAAAATTATGAACTGGAACCGGAGTTATTTTTACGACTGCTGGAACTCAAAATTCTACTACTGGAATCTATTTTTGAGGAAGTCTTTCTGGAATAACTTTGATTTCAAATACTTCTCCTATTTATGGAACAAAACAAATTGCTACTTTGACTTTACCAAGAGATTTTGTCAGTGGAGATACATTGACTGTGTCTCTTTCTGGAAATATCGTTTCTCAATCATTTTATCTCTCTTCGTGATCTTCTTTGAATGCTTTGCTTCATCAAATCAATGCTCTCAATTTTGTTTCGGCAAGTTTGTCTGGACTGACTCTTACTTTTGAATGAAAAAATATTTGAGAAAGTTTTATAATATGAGATGCTCAATTTATAAATTCACAAAACTCAACTCAAACGGTTTCAAATGATATATGAAAGAGTCAAATAACTCAAATACTTCTTCCATATAATTTAGATATTTCTGATCAAGTTATCATAGCTCTCGATGGAAATGAAAAAACTTTTTCTGGAAATAACTTAATTTCTGATATTATCAATACCTATTCATGAGTTTGAATTTCTGCAACCTCTAGTTGATTAAATGGATCATTTATACTTTCCTCATGAGTATGACAAAACTTCAGTATAAATAAATTTGAAATTACCAGAAATATTGTGTCAAATATGGTCGCTTCAAATATTGAAGCAGTCAGAAATATTGAAGAATTAAAAATTCCTTTGACTGTTCTTAGTGGAGTCAATGGAGATATAAATATTGATCTTTCTGGAAATATTATTCTTCAACCAGCCTCCCTTGATCTTTCTGGAACTTTAGAGAGTTTGAATAGTAAAATAAATAATGCATGATATATTTCAACATATACCACAGATGGAACCTATGCCATTTTTACTCTGACTTGAAATCAAAATGGGGATGATTTTATAGCAAATCTTACCGCAACATGAGTGTCAATATGAACTCAAAATCAAACTCCAAATACCGAGTCTGGATCTCAAGTAGATAGACTTGATTTGATGGGAAGAAATTTGAATGCAAATGATATTTTGACTTTTTCTCTCACTGGAAATACTCTTCCATTTTCTCCTATTTCTCTCACTGGAAATACAGATTTAAATACCGTATATACAGAGTTAAATACTGCTATCAATACAAATAGTTGAAATCAATCAATACAGTCTGTTTTGACTGGATGAGTATTAGAACTCACTTCAAAAGTTCCTGGAACTTCGTTTGGTTCTTGAGTATTAAATATATCTCAAACACTTGCGACTTCTTCTGGAATCGTACAAAATATTGTTGCTCAAAAACAAATTGATACTATGTCTTTATCAAGAAATATAGTTGCTTGAGATGAATTATCTCTGATGTATTCTGGAATGACTCTCACTCAAACTTATTCGTGAAGTCAAAATGAAACTTTACATTTATTAGTAGAAAAAATAAATAATTCATTTTCTGGAATTTTTATAACTACACTCGGTACAAATACATTTATATTTACGGCAACAACTGCTTGAATATGATTTTCAAGTATTGCCCTCAATTTAAAAAATACTTCTGTTGAAAATGTATTACAGATCAATATTATTGCTCAACCTCAAGTGACAACCGTTTCTCTCCCTGAAATGGTTGTGGGAGATATTCTCACTTTTACTCTTTGATGAGATACTTTTTCAAATACTTCTCTCAATACTCTCCTACAAGATATAAATACCTCTGCGAGTTGAGTAGTAAATGCTTCATATAATTCAGTTTCTGGAAGCCTCATATTTACATGAAAAACTCCATGAGTTCCATTTGATACTTCATATACTCTTATCAATACCACTCTTCCTGTTTCTATTCAAACTTTTATACCTTCCGTTGATCAATTGACTCTCATCAATCCAATTTGATGAGTACGAGTATGACTGACTTATTTTATTTCTCTCAATGGAAATAATTATGAATATACGACTGGAAGTTGAGATATGGTTGATACTATTCTTAATCATCTCACCAATCAAATAAATACGAGTCTTACATGAGCTATTGCTTCAACTGGAATAACCATTTTAAATGATAGATATATGACTCTTCGTTCATATTCAAGTTGAATTTCTTTTGAAATTATTTCTGGTATTGCTGATAAAACTCCTCCAATTATTTTACAAGGACAAAATAATAATTGAGAAACTTTGAAATCATGAGATATTTCTACTGGAGCTGTAAGTATCAATGAAGGATGAACTCTCTATTTTGTACTCAGTGGAAGTAATGTATGATCATGAAGTTTTGATACTCTTATCTCTTCTGGGTTTGCTTTTAAACAAGATATGCTTTCAAATATAGCTTCGTCAGTATTTATTCCACAAGGAATAGTTGATGGAGTCTATAATATCATTGCTTCTGATTTTTGACACACTGATACTTTTTCTGGAAGTACATTTATACCAAATTATTCAAGTGAAGTTGCTGGATTTATTACTGTTGATAATACTCCTCCAAATCTGAATATAAGTACTCAATCATGACTTTCCATTAATACAGATACTTTCTTTCTGACATGAATAACGGAACCAAATACATCAGTTCAAATAGTAGGAAGTGGTGGAATAATTGATACTTTTTCTGATGGATCTTGATATTTTTCAGGAACGATAACTTTGATACCAAATAGTTTAAATATCATAGATATTATTTCAACTGATACTGTTGGAAATATTACTTTCAAACAAATCTCAATGATACATGATAATCTTTCTCCGGTTATCAATAGTCTTTCCTATACAAATTTGACTCGTTTTTGAACTGGAAATATAACCATTGGAACCGAAGCAAATATTGGAACCGAAATATTTTCTTGAATCACTCTCTTAGCTAGTTGAGTAACCAATGGAAGTGGAAATATTTGATTTATTGTTCCACTTGAAGCAAATAGAGCAAATAATTTTACTCTCATACTTACCGATATTTGATGAAATCATACAACTCAAACTGGAATAGTGATACTCCAAGATAATCTTGCTCCAAATATTGTATTCAATCCAATTTCAACATTGGTACATACTGGAAATATAAACATTTCTGGAACCACAGAAAATAATTCAAATGTGAGTATTATCAATTCATGAAGTTCGTTTACTGGAATATCTAACACTAATGGAATTTTTAATATCAATGTTATTTTAAACCAAGTCTTATGACAAAAAACGGTAAATAATTTAGATATTACTATTACTGATTTGGCTGGAAATATTTCTTCTACTGGAATAAGTATCACCGAAGATAGTATCCCAAATAGTTTAATAATAGGAACTCCGAGTCAAATAACCAACCAAACAAATATCAGTATTACTGGATTAACAAAAATTTGATCAACTCTTGATATAAATGGAAATACTGGTATCGTTCAAAATGATGGAAGTTTTTCTGAAAGTGTCATATTAAATCAAAATGTTTCTAATTTAATATCACTCCATTCTATTGATCAAGTTTGAAATATTTCTACTGGAAGTATTTCTATAGTACAAGATAATATTCTTCCAACTTTCAATATTACTACTTCAAATATTCCAACGAATCATTCAAGTATAAATATTATTGGTACTACGGAAGCAAATAGTATGATCAATATTACGGGGTGATCTGGAAATGTATATTGATTATCAGGAACTGGATGAGATTTTAATATAGTGGTTTCTCTTAATCCTTGAGTACTCAATACTTTATCTCTCAGCTCAACTGATCAAGCTGGAAATATAGGAACTGGAAGTTTCTCGATTCTTCAAGATTTGATTACAAATTTTGTTACTCTTTGAAATAATCTCGTAAATAATGTAAATACTGATACTTTTGCATTGAGTGGAACTACAAAACCAAATGCAAACATAACTATTACTGGATGAAGTGGAATAGTAAATCTGGTTGCTGGAATAGATGGAACTTATACTGGAACTCTCACTTTGAATAAAAATACTTCAAATAATATAACCGTTTCTTCTCTTGATAATACTCTTAGTATAGCAACTTGAGGATTTATAGTATATCATGATGATGTCAAACCGATTATTACGAATTTTGTTTTCCCAATATCAACCAATCAATCACATGCTCTATTATCTTGAGATACAGAAAATTGAGCTGGAATTACAGCTGATAATTGAGTAACTGTTATTCATTCTATAGCAACTACAACAGGAAGTTTTATTTTAAATTTTCCATTATTAACTCATACTTGAAATAGTATAGATATATCAGTTACTGATCTTGCTGGAAATATTTCAACTGGATCTATTACCATTATTCATGATGATCAAGCTCCAATTATAAATAATATACAAACCAACCAAAGTGTAAATTCTGGAATTATGACTTTTACATATTCATTTGATACCAATGAAAATAGTAATACAACCATATATATTGGAAGCTGAGCAAATGTATTATCTACTTTAGTAGCTACTGGAAATACTGTATGATTGAGTCATTCTTGAATCATATCTTGATTTGATTCTACAAAAATGTATTATTATTTCATACAAACAATAGATAGTTTAGGAAATACATATCAAAGTACTATTACAAATATAGATACTATTCCTGTTATAACAAATCCAAATCCTATGACTCTTTTAGATATTACGAATTTGCCTCTTTCAAATTCTTGAGTAACTCTTAGTGGAGCTACGAGTGTTTGAAGTGGATTTCAATTCATTTGAGAAATACTTCCAGTGAATCAATTCTATTTTTCTTTCTCGTGATGACTTATAACTCCTATTTTAAGCTGAAGTACGAATCTTCCTGAAATTATTTTAGAAAATAACACTCAATTGTATACAACAACTGGAACTCTCGTTTTTGAAAAGAAAGTAATAAATGGTGGTGAACAAATTATTTGAAATATAAAACAAATATTTTCTCCTGCAGTAACTATTGGTGGAACTCCAACCATTATTTTAAATACACCAGCAAAAATTAAATTTTCTTGATGAAATACAAATTGAATTACTCAATTTGCATACAAAAACACTGGAACTTCTGTTTGGAATATTTGAAATATTGAATCATGAGATTGTAGTGTCAATTATATTACAAAATCAGTTTGTGCTTATACTGCTTGATCTGATATTATAATAAAGACTCTTCATTTTACTGATTTCTCATTAGTAACTCAACAATCAATTTCAAATCCAACTCCAATAACAGCATCATCATGATGATGAGGTGGTGGTGGGTGATGAATAGCAAAAGATTATTGTCCAAATTGAGATTATTCTGTGAGTTATTATGATAGAATATGTTGAACAAAAATTATCTCAGAAGATATAAAAAAAGATGTTATAAAAAATGTAGAACAAATAGTAAATACGATTCCTCTCAAAAATACTTTTACTCTTGGTGAGAAATTAAGATTTCATTTTTTGATAGAAGGAAAGACTGAAAAAGTGAAATATAAATGATATGAAATCATAACGATAACTTGATATAATATCAGTGAATTTACAAAAAAATTATCTCTTTGAATCATTAATAGTAAAAGCATAAATATTTCTGATAAAAAAAATTATATATCAATTATTAACAATTATATTATCGCTCGATATGAATTAGAAATTTCTGAGAAAAAATATCAGATTTCTAAAAATAAATATCGTAAAAATACTCTTCTTTTGAAAGCTATTTTAAATAAAATAAGTAAGTAATTCAAAAAAAACTCAAATTTTATAAAAAATTTGAGTTTTTTTTATTTTTTTATATAATTGGTGAGCTTTCAATATGGTGTCATGGCAGAGTGGTCATGCAGGGGTCTGCAACACCCCGTATATGGGTTCAATTCCCATTGACACCTCCAAAAGAGAAATTCAAAAATTTGATGAGTTTTAGAGAAGAGTTTTCCGCAAAGGAAAGCTCTTTTTCTTTGTTTATAAAAAGTTCAATAATTATTTTTTTGAGGAAACTGGCTTTGAAGTCATTATCCCCCTGTTCGTAGCTTTTGTAAAGGGAACAACCGAGTTCAATAATTTGATTTATTTTTTTACTATTATTTAATTTTTTGGACTATTATAGTTTGATAAATCACATAATTCTTATAAAATTTGGGAAAAATTATAAAAAAGAGCCTAAAATTATTGATTTATCGTATTTTTTCTATACACTGAAAAATAGATTATTTATAATTAATACATATGAAAAAAATTCAAAATAAATTTTTTGATGTGCTGTTTTTTTTCTTGAGTTGTATCTTTTCTTTTTTTAGGAGTATTCTTACCTTTTTTAGTATCAAAAAAAATATAAAAAAATGAAGTTTTTTTCAAAGTCTGGATTTTATTTTTAGACTATGGCCAGCTCATTTTTGGCATAAACCTACTTTTTTAAAAATTTGATTATTTCTTTCTGCTTTTATTAAGAATATATTTTATAATAATAAAGAGTAAAATATGAGAAAAAAGAACTCTGCTTTTACATTGATTGAAATTATGCTCTGAATTCTCATTGTAACTATCGTTATTATTTGATGATTTCAAGCTCTATCATCAGTGACTCTAGGAAAAATCAAATTAATGGAAAAAACAGATATAGTAAAAGATAGTTTTTATTTTAGTGAAAAATTTTTTGAAGAAATTAAAAAATGATGAACGATTGATTATGAAGAATATTTTAATAGAAAAGTAATCTGAAATGTTACTGAAAGTTGACATTATTCTTCTCCTACTTGATTTTGAAATTTTTGAAATGGAGGAAGTCTTTGAAATCCTACTTATTGAAATGGATTTTATTATTGTAGAAGTACTACTGCGAGTATGTGAATTTGAGGATGTTATAATACATCTACTACAAATTGACCTCAAAGGTATGGTCAGTATGCATTTCAATTTATTGATTATAATGCAAATCAAAATAGTGATTGATGAGATGAAAATTGAGATGGAAACTTGAGATGAGATGATGATGATGAAAATCTTTGAGAATGACCAACTATTTTCACTTGATGAACAGATGTAAGAGAAATGTATCTCATATCATGAGATAGAAAAAAAAGAACTCTGTTTAGATGGAATTGGCATCAAGATATAAAATCACCAAAAAATTGAGGTGTCTACATATATCCTTGTAATTCAACTACTTTTTGAACTGGATGTCTCGGTACGATTGAATTTTTAAGATTAGAATGAAAAGATTGGTGATTGAGTCATAATTCATGAACTACTTCAACAGGAAGTTTTGATGGAATTATCGATACTTGGATAATAGATAAAGAGTTTACATGATGAGCAGAAGTTATTGCTGGAAGTACCAGTACTTGATATCGGCAACCACTTTTCCCAAATAGCATGAGTGTTACTGAATTGAGAGTTTTTATGTATCCAAATACCAGTATAAAATATGCTTGGAAAAATCTGCTGAGTAGTGAAGTAAATCCTTATGCAAAAATTCAAATATCTTTGTCACCAAGTTGGAAAAAAAGATGAGCTATGAAATGAAAAATACCAAAAATAGATTTTTCTACTACTGTAAATTTAACTGATTATTTTAGTAACTAAATTTTTCATGAAAAAGAATATAACTGGATTTTCTATTATGATAGGGATGGTATTAGTACTTTTGATGACTCTTTCAGCTTATGTAATTTTAGCATATATAATTCCTTTTTCTAAAAACACAAAATGAATAGAAAATGCATCCAATGCCTATTATATTTCATATTCTGGAATTGAACAAGCACTCTATCATATAAAAACAAGATTATCTCTTGTTGCTGAAACATGATCAACCATGCCAACTACTTCAACTTGATATAGTTATACTACAGCATCAAGTGCGAATTATATACCTAAAGATTGAGAGTGAAATAGCGAATATGATAAAAATTATAATATTATTTCTCAGACAGAACCTATACAGTTAGAAATTTGAAAATGAGTATTAACATCTGCACCCTTTATAAACTTTATTTTTAGAGTACCTGATTTAGATACAGATAATGATACAACTGATGAAACTTTATCTTGAGGTGCTTTAGCTATTATTAATTGGATATTGTCTTCATGAGAAGATTCTTTAATAGCAAGTGGAAGTTACATTACAGCAAATGAAGTACAACTGGCCTCCTCCAACTGATTATATAGTAATATCATAAATAGAAATTGATTAACTTTGAGTGGAGCTCAAATGAGTATGTCCACTTTTTATGTTGATCATTGTGTAGGTACATCTTCTTGATGTAATTTAAAGATGTCTCTTTTAAATACACTGGAGTTGACTACGAATAATACAAAAATTCCTTTTTTAGAATATAAAATATCGACTACGAATTCCATCCCTGATAGATATACAAAAATTAATTCTTCTGGAAAATCATATGGATTTCAAAAAGAATTAGAAGTAAAAGTACCTCAAGTAACAGTAAATCAAGCTCTTGATTTTACTATATTTGAATAATATTTTGATGTAATAATTTTTTATGAAACAATATACAATTACCGAAAATGATGCTTGTCAAAGACTTGATAAATTTTTAAAAAAATTATTACCAAATAGTAGTGCGAGTTTGGTGTATAAATTTAATAGAAAGAATAAAATAAAAGTGAATGGAAAAATGGAAGATAATGAATATAAACTTCAAATTTGAGATAGTATCAAGGTTTTTCTCACTGATGATGAATTTGAAACTTTAACCAAAAAACCGCAAACAGTAAAAATTGAAAATAAAGATAAATTTAATATAGAAAATATAGTCTATGAAGATGGGGATATTTTGGTTATAAATAAAGAACCAGGAATCAATGTTCATCCTTGAGATTATAAAACAAAAGAAACCAATATTATATCTCAGGTACAAGATTATTTATGAAATAAGCTGAATAGTTTAACTTTTAAACCTTCACTCGTTCATAGAATTGATAGAGATACTTCTGGAATACTTATCATTGCAAAGAAAAAAGATATTTTAACAAAATTAGTAGAAGATTTTAAAAATCATAAGAAATTAAAAAAAATATATTATGCTATAGTACTTTGAAAACTTCCTGATAAAACTTGAATTATTGATAAAAAATTGCTTCGTATAGAATGAGCAAAAAATGAAGATAAAGTTCAAATAAGTGAAGATTGACTTGCAGCTATTACACATTATAAAGTGTTACATGAAAAAATATTAAAAACTCCAAGTTGAGATAAAATTATATCACAACTAGAAGTAGAAATATTAACTGGAAGAATGCATCAAATTAGAGTACATTTAGCGAGTATATGAACTCCAATTGTATGAGATGATAAATATTGAGATAAATCATTTAACTCTTATCTATTAAAAAATTATTGACTTACAAGACAAGCTCTTCATTCTTGGAAAATAGAATTTTTTCATTATTGAAAATGAAAAATTCAAAATTTAGAAGCAAAAATAAAAAAAGATTTGACATATTTTATAAATAGGTTATAAAAATATAACTTTATATATCTAATTTAAAAATATATGACATCAAAAAATTTTTTTGCTAAATGAGAGATAGGGTATGTTGATATAGAAAAATGAGAAAGAATGTTACCAATTGCATCCATATCAAATTAACTTTAAGTGATTTACAACAAGAGTGGGTCGAATGAGATATGATAAAAGCACGATTACTTACAATAGATCAATTATTAATAGTAGAAGAAGCACTCGCTTTTGATGATGCTTTCGCATGATATAAAGAGCAAATAAAAGATCAAGTAGAAAATGTATTATAACAATATTTTTTGCATTAAGTCTCAAATGGTGAAAATATGAAATCAACTAGAATAATTCTTTATAATAATAAAAAACCTCTCCCGAATGGGAGAGGTTTTTTTTCTTCGCACTAGACTCTGGTAGTATTTTTTCCATCATCTTTTTCTACATCTCACTCAACCACTCAGTCAGTTGGTGGTTCTTGAGTTTGTCCAGGATTTGCTCCAGGTTGAGAGTAAATTGCTTGTCCGATTTTCATCATGAGGTCTGTTAATTCTTTTGTTTTTGATTCTAAACTTTCTTTTACAGCAGCAGAATTTGCGAGTTCATCTTTTAAAGCTTTTATTTTGATTTCAGCTTCTGATTTATCAGCATCATTGACTTTATCTTTATTATCAGTAATAGTTTTTTCAGCTTGATAGAGAGCACTTTCTGCATGATTTCTTGCTTCTACGGCACTTTTTCTTTTTTGGTCTTCTTCTCTTTTTGCTTCGGCTTCTTTTACGAGTCTATCCACTTCTTTGTCATCCATACCAGTTGAACCAGCAATGGTTATGTGTTGTTCTTTTCCAGTACCTTTATCTTTTGCTTTTACTTTGAGTACTCCGTTCGCATCAATATCAAAAGTGACTTCAATTTGAGGAACTCATCTTGGTGCTTGAGCAATAGAATCTAACATAAATTTTCAAAGAGTTTTATTGTCAGCAGCCATTTCTCTTTCTCATTGTAAGACATTAATTTCCACACTTGGTTGGTTATCAACAGCAGTTGAAAAAGTTTCTGATTTTGAAGTTGGAATAGTAGTATTTCTTGGAATCATTCTGGTTGCTACTCATCCCATAGTTTCAATTGAAAGTGACAATGGAGTAACATCAAGAAGTAAAACATCAGTCACATCTCAACCAATAATTCCAGCTTGAATAGCAGCTCAAATAGCAACTGATTCATCAGGATTTATTCCAGCATTTGGCTTTTTACCGAAAAATTCTTCTACTTTTTTTACTACTAAAGGAACTCTGGTTGATCCTCATACCAATAATACTTGATCGAGATCTCAAACAGATACTCCGGCATCTTTTAATACTTTTCTACAGGGTTCAATGCTTCTTTCTACGAGATCTCCAATAATACTTTCAAATTTTGCTCTTGAAATATTCATCATCAAATTTTTTGGACCAGAACTATCAACCGTTATATATGGTAAATTAATATCATAATCAGTAGTAGAAGAAAGTTCTTTTTTTGCTTTTTCAGCTTCATCTCTAATTCTTTGTAATGCCATTGGATCTTTTCTGAGATCAACAGCTTGTTCTTTCATAAATTCATCAATGATAAAATCAAGAATTCTTTTATCAAAATCATCTCAACCTAAATGAGTATCCCCATTCGTTGCTAATACTTCAAAAGTTCATTCTTCACTGAGTTCCAAAACTGAAATATCAAATGTTCAACCTCAAAGGTCATACACAGCAATTTTTTCATTTTTATTTTTTCCAGCTCCATAAGCAAGTGCAGCAGCAGTTGGTTCATTTACGATTCTTTTTACTTCTAAACCTGCGATTTTTCCAGCATTAATCGTTGCTTGTCTTTGGTCATCATTAAAATATGCAGGAACAGTTATAACAGCTTCTGTTACAGTAGTTCACAAATATTTTTCAGCATCTTCTTTTAATTTTCCTAAAACATGGGCTCAAATTTCTTCTGGTCTTACTGTTTTTCCATTAAATTCAATCAGAGCACTTCCATCAGCTCATTTTACTACTTTAAAAGGAACATTTTTTATTTCTTCCCCAACTTCGCTAAATTTTCTTCCTATAAATCTTTTTGCAGAAAAGATAGTATTAATAGGATTGGTAATAGCTTGTCTTTTTGCTGGAGTTCCAACAATAATATTTCCATCTTTTCCAGCAACTATACTTGGAGTTGTTCTATTTCATTCTAGATTTGGAATAACTTTTGCTTCTCAACCTTCCATAAAAGCAACACAAGAATTTGTCGTTCCAAGATCAATTCAAATAATTTTTCACATAGGTTCATATATTAATAAATAAAATTTGTAAAAATAACTTACCCGTACATAATATTTATTTTTTTTATTCTGTCAAATTTATTTTAGCACATTTTTATATTAAGTGCTAGTTTTACTCTTTTCGTCTTATTTTATAATCGTATATAAAAAACTTGAATATTTTAAAAAATATAGTAAAATATGTTTCATATTGTAATATAAATTTTATTAAATGTTAGGCAAAATGAATATTGATACATCACAAGAAAAAATAGATCCAATGAATCATCTCTCACTTCAAAACATTGAAGCATTGAAAGCACAAACAAAAATTTCAATTTTAGATACTTTTTATAGAGATGAATCAGTATTATGAAAAGTTTTTTCTATTATTACTGGAAAAAAAATAAATCCATCAGAATTGGTCAATCATCTCGAAACAGTCAGATTAACATATAAAAGTCGAGATCTTGAAAATGATGATTTATATAAAAAAGCAGCATAACCTTACAAAAGTAAGGTTTTTTCTTTACTTATTTTTATAAATCGTTAAGATATTTTTCGATAAATATTTATTTTTTAATCAACAAATATGATAAAAATATATATGATTGTATGAGTAATATTTTTGCTTTGTTCATGCTTTTATGAAAAATCAGAAGAAAAAATTCAAAAAAATCTACCAATGAAAAATATTGAAATACCTCTCACAAAAATGGAATGAGTACCAACAGGAAAAATTTTGCCAATGAATGAAAAAACAACACAAGCAGAAAAAGATTTTTCTCATGAATTAAATAATCTCTTAGATACTATTGATGAAAAACCAAATGAAAAATAATTTATTTGATACTCTGAGATGAAAAATAGATTCGGGAGAAATATTCCAACCGATTTTATTTTTATGAGAAAATACTCAGTTATTAAATACAACAATACACACTCTTATAGAAGAAATATTTGAATATTATACGGTAGATAAAAATTACTTTTACACCTTACATGATGATGGAGAAAAAATAAAAATAACTCAGATGAGAGATTTTATTTCTCAATGAAATATAAAATCAAGTTTTTTATTTCAAGTATTTTTTATAGAAAATATTGGAAGAGCTACTGTGCAAAGTTTACAAAGCTGTTTAAAATTTTTTGAAGAACCATGAGTTTGAAATATCATTATTATGACGAATACTTCTGAATCTGGGATATTAGAAACGATACTTTCAAGAGTTCAGATTATTCAATTTTTTTCTCACAATAATTTCATTACCAATGATTTTTTCTTTGATCTTATAGATGATTATATATATAAAAAAAATGTGAACTTACTCCAATATTTTTTTCATGATAAAAAGATAACCAAACAAGATTACATTGATTTTTTACATACTTTTATTTTTTATATCAAAACGAATTTTGTATTGATTCATCTTCTTGATCAAATAGAGGAAAGTTTACATTTGATACAAAAAAATAATGTGTTGCCAAAATATGAAATAGATAGATTACTTTTAAAATTATAAAAATGAAAAAAAATCAAAAAGGTTTCACACTCATAGAAATGATAGTTTGAGTTTCATTAACGATGGTATTAATGGTATCTGTTTGAATTTTTGTGAGTTCTGGAATGGCAAATATAACGATTCAAAAAAAAGTTCTTGATGAAAGTAGTTCTATATCAAATCTATGAGATACTTTTAATACTATATTTGGAGAAAATTTTGAAATTATAAATAATACTTCGACATCTGTTTTAGTCGCATCAAATTATACTCTTGGAAATCCAAAATATTATTCTTTATGACTCGTTACTGCTACAGGATATTGTCAAAATAATACGGGAGCAGAAAATAAATATCTAGAAATAAAAAATTTTAATCCATTTATTTTGACAGGAGCTATATATTCGGGAAGTTATATTGACCATGTTATTTATTCATGATGACAAATTATAGTTGGAAAATGAGTTTTTTGAGATGCTTTTCTTGATGGAAGTAATGGAACCGGAATTTATCTTAATAATCCAGCAGGTATTGCTTATTCAGGATCAAATTTATTTTTATCAGATAGTGGAAATAATAAAATACTCTTTATGTCAGGAAACCAAATCTATAAATTACTTGATATAGATGATGGAATATATAATCCAACTTGATTATTGTATAAAGGATGAATTTTATATATACTCAATTCTGGAAAGAATGAGTTATTAGCATTAACATCAAAATCTTATTCTAATACATCATGAAATCCAATAAATATTCGTTTTCAGCCGACCTCCACAGTGAATAATATAAAAAAAATTGAGATTGAAGTTTTACCTGATGATTTTATTTTGACTGGGGTTTATAGTTCTGGAAGTTTCAATTTTTCGTGATTTTCTAAAAATCTTTCTTGAGATGTATGATGAATAGGAGCAACGAATAAATTGCTTTATACTTTTAGTGGTTCCAAAAATTTTAACAATACAATTTATAGTATCAATACTATTATATCGTGAACATTTACAGCTTCAACAAGTTACTATTTAAAGCTAAATTTATTAGATGTATCAGATAATATTTTATACGAAAAATATTATCCATATCTAACCAATGGGGATAACGATTTTATAACACTGGATAATAATGTTTTAAAAGTTCTTACTGGTTGAATAAATGGAGATGTTTCAGATATAAGTTCGAGTTGATGAAAATTATTACTCAAAGATTTTATTACATGAAAATATCTCAAACTTGACACTGATGGAACATTTGTTGCTTCTTGAAGTCTTTCACCTTTTCATATTGATGATTTTGAAATAAAAAAAGAAATAAGTGATTTAAAAATAAAAGATTTTTCTATTATAAATGATGGAAAAATTATTACTTTAAAACTTGAATATTACAAAATATTTAGTTGTTATAATGAAAAAGATAGTGTCGTAAAAACGATGATAATAAAAAAAGCAATTTCTCATTAGAAATTGCTTTTTTTACTTTTTACTCCAATAAAACTTAAAATAGTTATCGTAGCAATTGCTCAAGTACATGCTAAACATGCAGGACAAAACACTCATACTTGAAATTCATTATAAATAATATATCCATTAAATAATATTCCTCAAATACCAAGTCATAGCATGATTTCAAAAGATTTTTTACATTTTTTAAATACTCATAATACAGCTATTATAGTAATAATTGGATATACAACCATGGCAATAGCTGGAAAAGGAATTCAAAAAATCCATGCAAAAGTAAAATCAAATAAACTACTACAAGAGAGAGTGTCGTTTATATCACAAGCAAATTTTGAAGAATCCCCAGCTTTATAATTCAATGCTGAAAGAGTTAAATAAAGAGCATTCCCCATTGATATGAGTGCTAAAACTATAATAGCATAGAGTTTTTTCATTTTTTTCATTTAATAATATAAACTACCTATTATATAGGTTTGCATCATCATATAATTATAACTTCTTTTGTCAAAAAAATATTTTTTTTATGTATACAATTATGAAACAATATTTTATGTGAATGTAAAAAATAAATAAAAATAGAGTATGAATTTTGTTTTATAATTTACTTTTTATATACTCAAATATTTTTTGTTTAAATATTTCTTTATCAAAACTAAGACTATATTCTCTGATTTTTTCATGATCAAAAACCATATTTTCAAATTTTTCAATAGCATTACTCAGACTTCTTACTGATTGATTTTCAAAAAATATTCCCGTAACACCATCAATGACAGTCTCAGTAGCTCATCATTTATTATAAGCTATCACTGGAGTTCAGCTTGCCATTGCTTCAATAGGAACGAGTCAGAAATCTTCTTCAACTGGAAATAAAAAAGCTTTTGCTTGACTATAATATTTATTTTTTTCTTCATGAGAAATATGCATCTTCCACATAATATTTGAGGCAGATATTTTTTGAAGTTTTTTTTGGAGTGTATTTGGAGTATTTGTTATGATTACCAGTGGTTTTCCATTTTTGTTAAAGGTTTCTATTATGAGATCAAATTTTTTATACGGAATCACCCTTCCTACACATAAATAAAAATCTTTTTTTTCTGAAATATAAAATTCTCCTGTATCAACTCCAGGATGTATAACTTCAGATGGAGATTTGTAATATTTTGATATGCGATTTTGAGTATTTTTTGAATTAGCTATAAAATAATCTACTCTTTTACTCGCTAAAAAATCCCATTGTCTCAATCTATGAACGAGTTTTGGCATGATATATTTTCCAATAGGACTGAGTATTCAAAATTCCATCATATCAAGATATTCATGATAATGACTCCAAAAATATCTCGTTGGAGTATGACAATAACAAATATGAATGGTATTTGGTTTTGTTATAATTCACTTACTTTCGGCTGTTGATGAACTGATAACAATATCATAATTACTGAAATCAAAACTTTCAAAAGCATATGGTCTGAGAATAAGTGCAAGTTTATGATGAGTATTAAAAAAGGGAATTTTTTGTATAAATGAAGTTTTTATGTTTCTATTTTTAAATATTTCATTTTCTTTTTGCCAAAAAACAGAGGTATAAATATCTGCATCAGGAAATAATTCAAGAAAATGAGATAAAACCAGTTCAGCTCATCACATATCTTTTATCCAATCACATACGATGGCTATTTTTTTGTTTGATAAATCCATATTTTTATTTGTTTTAAAAATTTTGTTTAGTATAATAAAAAATATTTTAAATCAAAAAAATAAACTCCATTATGACTATTTTTACCAAACTTTATACAAAAAATAAAAGCCAAGCTTTTCAAGATATTTTAAAAAAATATAAACAACAATGATTTTTAGTGGTACATTATTTATATTTTGCTAATTTGATTTCAAATTGACTACTTGGAAAACAAAAATTGAATAAAGATTTTTTGAGTGCTATTACTGATTGAGATTTTTTACTTCCAGATGGAATTGCTTTACAATTATATTATAAAAAACACTTTTGACTTGATTTGCCAAATTTAAATGGCACTGATTTTAGTGATTATTTATTTCATAATTTAGAAAAATGAAGTTTTAATTTGGTATTATATGGAGCAAAAAGCGAAGTTATTAAAAAAGCATCAGAAAATATTTCACAAAAGCATGAAGTAAAAGTATTTTATTTTCAAGATGGATATAGTGAATTTCAATTTTCTTATTTAGATTCTCTTCCAAAATGAAAAATAAATATTTTTATGGTATGACTTTGAACTCCAAAACAAGAAATATGGGTAAAAAATAATATCGAAAATATAAAAAAATATAAATTACTTGTTTTTACACAAGGATGAACCTTTGATTTTTGGGCTGGAAATGAAACAAGAGCTCCAAATATATTTTTGAAGCTCAAAATTGAATGGCTATGGAGAGTAATTACTCATCCAAAAAAGAATTTTAAAAAGGTATGGTATAGTTTGTATTTATTTTATTTTTTATGAAATAAAAATCGAAAATAATTTTTTTACATACTATAATTTACTTTTTCATATTTTTCTCTGAAATCTTTAATAAATGCCCAGAAAGAATTTTCTACGAAATTTGGTAAAATTTTTTCATTTGGCCAAATGATTTCTTTTTTGATTTTATTTCTCATTTTATCTTCTCCAACTGGACAATTACAACCTGAAAAAGGGATTTCACGAGCTAAAACCATTCTCATAATATCCCTTTCTCTTAGATATGCCATAGGTCTAATAAAAGCGACATCTCAACATCTCATACGATTTATAGGAGGCATTATTTTTAATTTTCTTCATTCTATCATATTCATAAAAGTAGTGACCACTATATCATCCATATGGTGACCAAAAGCTATTTTTGTAGCTGAGTATTTTGTACAAAGTTTCATCATAGCAATTCTTCTTGCATAAGCACACCATTGACAAGATTGTCAGACTCACTGATTGAGTTTTGATTCTGGAGGAAGTTTTATATCAATTTTTTCAAGTGGAATATGTAAAACTTCTTCAAAATATTTCTTTTTTTCTTCAAACATAATATCGCAGTTGATAAGAAATTCTTTGAAAATATATACTCATCTGATATGAAATTTTATTTTTAAGGATTTTCTGACTTCATTGAGAAGGTATCAAAGCAACATACTATCTTTTCCACCTGAAACTCAAAGAAGGATTGTTTCTCAATCCTCAATCATATTGAAATCTTTGAGAGCTCAAATCACTGCTCGCTTCATTCTTTTTTCTAGATTTTTTAATTCTTTATTTTTTGTATTTTGTTCAGCTTCGGCTACATAATTTTGCAAATCATTTTCGTTAATCATTCTCTTGGTTTAAAAATTATTTGTTTCATTATATAGAGTTTGATTTTTAGTCAATAAAAACAGGCTCTTTTTCCTCAACCGGAAGAAAAAACATTAAAAAATGTGATTAAATAGAATAAAAGAGTATAGTTTAATATGAGACTATACTCTTTCTTTTATAATATCTTTAAAATCTTTAGTTACTATCAACCCATATGATTTCATCAAATAGAAATATCTCTACATCTCTTGTGAGCTCATCAAAATTTAGTGTATCACAACAATCAAGTAATTTGTTTTTAAATTCTTGTAAATCATTTATCTGTAATTTTAATCGAAGAGAATTCCCCGACGGCTCTGCCTCGTGGGTTTCCTTGTAGTTAAGTTTATTTCTTATTGTTTACAGAAGTTATACAAAATTCCTAAAAATAAACTCCAGAATAATATCAATAAAAATAACCGAATTTCAGCTCAGTTATCATTGTTCTCGTGTATTAGTTTATGAAAATCTGGGGGGATTTAAGTTACTATATTAGGATTAGAATTGTATTTTTCCATAAAGTATCTAATCAAAGAAGCTCATTCTAATCATCTTTCTTTTGTTTTAGTTAAAAATGATTTTTTTAAATCATTATTTACTCTGATTGAAAAAGTAGTATTCATATTTAAAGTGTTACATTGTAATACTTTAAATATAGTATTTTTTGGTAAAAATCAAATTTATCATACAAAAAATCAAACTCCTTACAGAGTTTGATTTTTTTCAATTTTTCTCCCCTTATTTCTTATTATATCATATCATAAGTATTAAAGAAGTAATATAAAAGTAGTTCAAGAAATGATAAGTCATAGATAAAAATAACTTTGAGGTTTGAAAAAGTATAATGCTTTAAAAATTAATAAATCATATTAAACTACTTGGGATCATATAAATATTATCTTTTTTATCCAATATATCTTTTGTAAAAATAATATTTTGTTTCACTTTATTTTTATAATTTTCATTAAAATTTTTTATACTTTCAGAAATTGAAACTTTACTCCTGTATTTCACTTCTATAGGAATAATATCATCAAAAGTTTTTTGAAAAATAAAATCAATTTCAGATTTTGATATAGTTCTATAAAAATTTACTGCAATATTTTCTTTTTGTTTTAATTCATTAAAAATAAAATTTTCTACCAATTCTCATATGTCTTGTGATTGTAAAATATCAAGATTTCAATACAAAATATAGTTTCTCATTCATAAATCATTGAAATAAACTTTTGGCATTTTTGATATTTCTTTTCTGATATTTGAAAAATATGGATTTACTAAATTGACTATAAAAGTTCCTTCAAGGATTTCTATATATTTTACTAAAGTATTGATAGAAATTCAAAGAGTAGTATTTATTTCTGATTTGTTTACCAAATTTCATATTTGAGAAGCAAATATTTTTATGAGATTATTAAAAGCTCAAATATTTTCTATTTTTAAAAAAGATGTAATATCTTTTTTAATATAAGTTTCTATTATATCTTTTGCTATTTTTTGTCTTAAATTTCACTTTGTTAAAACTATTTCTGGATATCATCATAGAGTTAAATACTCTTGTAAAAAAATATTTAAATCCTTTCAATAAAAATTATAAAATCATTTTATTTCATCAAAATTTTTTAAATCAAATCTTACATCTATATTTTTAAAATTTCTCGTTTTTAAATATTCTAAAAAAGTAAATCATGTAATATCAAACATTATTTTCCTTCCAGTGAGAAATTCAGAGTTTTTAGTTATTTCAAGACTTGAAGATCAGCTACAAATAAGAGAAATATTTTTATAAGTATCATAAATATTTTTTAAAAATACTCCTGCATTTTTTATATTTTGAAATTCATCGAGAAAAATAGTGATAGGCTCATTTTCTATATATCAAAATTCATATTTTATATAATTCAACAAATCTTTCGGTGTAGATATTTTAGATTTTAAATCTAAATCATCCATATTTAAGAGAATAGTTTTTTTGTCTGATAAATAACTTTGAATATCTTTCATTAAAGTTGTTTTTCAAACTTGTCTTGGTCATCTCAAAATAATTATTTTTCAAGAATCAATAATTTCTATAATTTTATCAAATATCTCTCTTTTTATTATCATAAAATTATCTTAATAAATAAATTTTGATTTGATTATATTTTATATTGATAAAAAATCAAGATAAAAGTAATTATATTGTGATAAAAAATCAAGATAAAAATAGAATTAATTTGAATTTTTTTCTTTTCTCCTCCTATTTATTACTAACCCATCCTTCATCCTTCCTTTAGATAATGGAAGGAAAGAAAAAAGTAAATATCAAATTAAAATAATAAAAGTGGTTCAAGAAATGATTGATCCCATGTAAAAATAACTTTGAGGTTTGAAATAAAGTGTGAGTTCTGTATTTATACTTCAATCTGGATTGAGAGTATAGTGTTTGTAATCTATTTATATTTTTTATAAATATCTCATCTATTTCATGCATCAATAAATATAACAATTATTTCTGCTTCTGAAATTTCATAAATAAATCTATAATCTCAAATTCTTAATCTGTAAAAGTCATATCATTGTAGTTTAGTTATATCTAAATTATTATTTAATGGATTGTTTGATAATTCATTTAAAGCTTTTTCAAATAAATCAATGATTTTATCATTTTTATGTTTTTTCAAAAATTTATCTACAACTTTATTTATACTAAAAACATTTAGAAATCTTAGCATAACTATTATCTAATTATTT
>JAVHSE010000087.1:0-24095 GCA_036172015.1 Patescibacteria group bacterium
AAAAAGTAGGTCTTTCCTGCTTTTTTTCGTTTTTTAAATGCTGGACGAACCGAAAGTGAAAGAGAATATTTTTCTAAAAAATAGTCTTTTATACAGTGTCTGTGGTCATCTGTTGAAATTCAGAGTTCAAAAGGTTTGAATTCATCATAATCACTCGAAAAATATATTTTATGATTTTCATGTAAAAATACGACTATCTCGGCTTCATTTTTATTAAACTTTTCAGTTGTTTTAATGGGTTTTATTTCATTTCCCCCTTTTTCCTTATAAAATAAACTTTCCGTTAATAAATAGTTTTCAAAATCAATTTGTGAAAGTTCGTTTCTATCTAATAAACTTGAAAAATCCATCAAAGCCGCATTGATTTGTCTTCAAGAAATTCCAGTTTTGGCAAACATAGTTTGTAATTCTTCTTTTTGAACTTTTGAAAGTTTTTTAAATCTTGATCAAAAATAATACCTACAAAATATTTTTTCTATATTCGTGTCAAAAGCTAAAATATTTTGATTGAATCCAAAGGATAAAATCGCTTGAGCTGTATAAGGTCAGACTCCTGGAAGTGAAATAAGTTTTTCAAAAGTATTTGGAAATACTCAATTATATTCACTTACTATTTTTTTTGCCGTTAATAGCATATTTCTCGCTCTGGAATAATATCCAAGTCATTCATAATAGGAAAAAAAATCATCGTACTCAAGTTTTGAAAAACTTTGAATATCTGCAAAAGCCTCTGTTACTTTATTGAAATATGCTTCAACACGAGAAACTTGAGTTTGTTGTAAAAATATCTCAGAAATCCAAATATGATATGGAGTTTGCTTGAGTCTCCATGGTAAATCATGACGACCGTTTTTTTTATACCAATCAAGAATGATTTGAAACGGAAAAGTTGAAAAATTCATATATTTTAAAAGTTATATATTTATTCTTTAGTAATCATTATATCAAAAAAACTCGTTTGATATTTGAAATCATTGTATTTTAAAGTTTGCATTTCTTGATGTTTTCATTCATAAAAATATACTTCGTTGATATTCCCATTATCAAATAATGATATTCCTACAATAACACCAGTATGTTCTCAAATGTATCAATAAATTTTTTGACCATCTTTTGTTTTCCATGAAATACTCTTTGTATTGAGTTCTCATAATTTATTTTCAGTGAGATACCAAAAAATTATTGGTTGATTTTGTAATAATGATTTCACAATAGTATCTGTATTAAATGAAGTAATTTTTGTTGGTATTCCTATACTATGTAAAGCTTTATAAATTGGCTCTGCATAAACTCAATATCAAGTCATTTCTTCTATATTTTTTGTTTGATTTCCATTGATATCTCAAACAAATTCTCTATATGGATTTCCCCAAATAAAATATTTTCATTTTTTTTGAATTTTTTCATTCCATTGAGGAATTTTTGAAAATATTTCTTCCTCAGAAATATCTTTTTTTAAAATATAACTCGCAAATAAACTCGCTGAATTCATTTCACAACTCAGTTTTTTATTTTGTAATTTTTGATCAAATTCATCGTATAAAAATATTTTATTATTGTGAATCAATGACAAAAAATTTTTATACTCTATAAAATATTGAAATATTTTTGAATCAGTTCCAATATGATGAGTTAAAATGTATTTTTGAAATTTATAAAGATCTCTATTACTCAAATAATTATATTTATACATTTTTAAAAAATCAAATGTTTCTCTATCTAAAATATTTGTTTTGAGATAATTGGTTGAATTTTTAATAGCATCTAAAAGACTATCTGTATTATTTACATAATAATTCAAATCTTTTTTAAGATTTTCTTTTATTTCATAATACATATAAATAAAGCTTTTGAAATACATATCATTTTCAGAGATTTTTTCTTTGAGTTTTATAAAATAATACGGATTCATTGAAGCTTCATTATCAAGATTTTGAAGTATCTGAAAATATTGTTTATAACTGTCTTTTTGAGACAAATAATGTGAATGTGAATCGATTAAAATTTGTTTTAAATTATCTGAAATAATTTGTTTTTTTAAATTTGAAATATAATCTTTATTTATTTGTATTTTTAGCACTCCATCTAACTTTTCTAATATTTCTATTTGTTGAATATAAGTTTTGTTTTTTAAAAGTTCTCAAATTTTCTGTTCTTCTGATTGAGTAAATCAAAAAACATGAGAAAAATTGAGAAAAAATAAAACAAAAATAACGAATTTTTTCATTGAATATATGTTTATTAATTGTATTTTTTATAAGATAATAAAATTTTAAAATGAAGCAAATAAAAACTCTTATTTTGAAAAATAAGAGTTTTTATTTTTTTTGGAAAAAGTAATTATCCAACAATTGTATCTGAAATTTTTTCGTATGAACAAATTTCTCCATCTTTAAAAAATCTTTTTAATTCAATGTTAGCAGTTTCTTCACTATCAGAAGCATGAATAATATTTGCATCAATCGTAAGTGCAAAATCACCTCTGATTGATCCAGGAAGAGCTTCAGCTGGATTGGTAGCACCAGTTAAATTTCTTACTGTTTTAATAACATTGATTCCAGAAATAGCCATAGCTACTACAGGAGCAGAAGTCATATAAGATTTTATTCCAGGAAAGAAAGGTTTGTCAGCTAAAAAATCATAATGTTCAGTCACAATATCATCACTTAAAGTCATCATCTTCATTCCAACTATTTTTAAACCTTTATTTTCAAATCTCGAAACAATTTGTCAGATTAATCCTCTTTGAATCGTATCTGGTTTTAATAATACTAAAGTAGTTTGCATCTTTGTATTGGTTAATTATAAAATACGGGCATATTATATAATATATTTTTAGAAATCAAATTTTATGAAAAATTTATTTATATTCTTCAAAAAGATTTAAAACTTTTCATTCTCATTGCAAATATCTATAGAGATGATTCATTTTAGGAGTTCATGATCATAAAACAAGTTTTATATGAGTCAATTTACTTATTTGAGTTGCTAATTCAATTGTATCATATCTTGGAGTAATATCTGAAAGATAGCTATTATCATGTTCTTCATCAATAATGATAATTCATAAATTATTATATGGATAAAATATGGCACTACGAGTTCCAATAATTATTTTGGCTTTATTTTGATATATCATTTCCCAATACAAAGTTTTTTTTCCCTCTGAAACGGTAGAATTCAAAATAATCACTTCCAAACCAAAAACCTTTTTCATTCTTTCAAATATTTGGTTGGTGAGAATAATTTCAGGAACGAGTAAGAGTGATTGCTTTCATTGATCTAAATAATATTTTATTAAATGAATATATATTTCTGTTTTTCCACTTCCCGTTACTCCATAGAGTAAAAATTTATTTTCCTGCGAGTGTATAATCTCTTCAAAAATTTTTTTTTGATTGAGATGTAAAGTTTTATGGTAATCAAAAATATAATGGTACTCTGAAATTTCTGTTTGAAAATGAAATTTATTTTTCACTATTTTTCAGAGTAAATTTTTTGGAAAAAATAAACTTGTGGAACTATGAATCAATGCAAAGTAATGAACACTTAACCATTTTAATACATATATTTGATACGGATTTAAAAAAATATGACTGTCATATATATCTCAAATTTCTTTTATCTTCAAATGATCAAAAGAAGATTCATTTTGTAATTCTAATATGATTCAAAGTATATTTTTTTTTCAAAAAGGAATATGAACAATCATTCCGATTTTGATGATATCTTTCAGATTTTTTGGAATTTTATAAGTAAATCAAATATCATCAAAACTTTGAGTAAAAGGCGAAATAATAGCATACATTATTTTATTTCTATATTAATATCTAAAAATCATAATTTATGAAATACTTGATGTATAAAAGAAATAATATCTGAATTTCCTATTTGTTTTAAAGCAATTTTTGTTTTCGTATATATAATCAATTTTTTACCATCAAATTCAAATGATGATCATCTCAAAGACATCGTCACTCATCATTTTACTCATAATCATTTCATTTCTTGTATAAATTTTTCTATATCAAAAGTAACGAGTCATGATTTTTCTCAAATAGCTGACTGTATGAGATCTTTTTGTTCTTTGTTATCATCTCAAAAAATATCCATCACATCATCTGACGATATTTCTGGAAGTTTTTGTGGAATGATTTCAGATATTTTTTTATCAATAGAAATTTCTTTTGTATTCGAGAGAGGTTTCATATCTTGTATACATTTAATAATTCAAACAAGAAAAGTTGTTTTTGGATCAAAACTATTTTTTGATTTTCCGTAAGCTTCTTCTATTGTCTCGAGTAAAAATATATGAGATTGAACTCAATTATTATTTCAGATATTTTCTATAAGCTTATCTTTTATATAAAAAAGAAGTTCTTTAAAAAAAAGATGGAGATTATAATTTGAAATAATATTTTCAAAATCAGTAATCAGAGAACTATCTTTCAAAAGAAGTTTCGTATAAAAATTGGTAATAATTTCATTTTTTGGTATACCATAATTATTGATAACCGTTTCAAAATGAATTTCTCCATTATAAATAAGTTGTTCAAAAAGAGAAATAGCATTTCTGAGTGCACCATTTGCTTGTTTGATAATAAACTCAAGACTTTCTTGGTCTATTTGTATTCCTTCTTTTTCTGCAATCAGCAAGAGTCTTTCTTGCATATCTTCTCAAGTAATACTTTTAAAATCATATCTTTGACAACGAGAAAGAATCGTTTCAGGAATTTTATGACTTTCAGTGGTTGCTAAAATAAATTTTAAATGTACTGGTGGTTCTTCTAATATTTTTAAAAGAGCATTAAATGCTCATTTTGAAAGCATATGTACTTCATCTATAATATAAATTTTATATTTACATTTTGTTGGAGTAAATGAAGCTCTTTCAATAATTTCCCTTATATTATCAACTCCTGTATAACTTGCTGCATCTATTTCGATAATATCGACCAAATTTTCATCAGTAAATCATTGGCATATTTCACATTTTTCACAAGGATTTCCATCATGAAGATCAATACAATTGATCGTTTTTGCAAATATTCTCGCTGTTGATGTTTTTCCAGTTCCTCTCGGTCAGCAAAATAAATAAGCTCAAACGAGTTTATCTTTTATAATCGCTTGTTTGAGAGTATTTTTTATAAAAGTTTGTCCCACCAAACTTTCAAAATTTTTTGGTCTATATTTTAGGTAAAGAGTCATACTATATCAAGTTAATATTATTTATTCCATTATTTTATTATCATCTATTTCTTTGAGTATTTTTAATACTATTTCTTTATCATTATATGCTACTGGTCCATTATTAGTCATCATCAAATGTTCATCTCATTTTCATGTTATCAAAATAGCATCGTTTTTCTCAGCTTGAAGAAGAGCCGTTCTGATTGCTGATTCTCTATCAAGAATAATCCAAAAATTTTCTCATTCTTTTCTTTCAATTCCTGGTAAAATATCTTTCATAATATCTTGAGTTTTTTCCGTATAATCATCGTCTTGAGTAAGAATAACATAATCAGACAAATCAGAAACAATTTTTCACATAATTGGTCTTTTTGTTGTATCTCTATCTCAAGTTGCTCAAAAAACAGTGATTATTCTTGCTATTCCATTAATATTTTTCAGTGTATGCAAAACATTTTCCAAAGCATCTGGAGTGTGAGCATAATCTATAAATATTTTTAATCATTCATAATTTTTTACTTCTTCGAGTCTTCCAGGAACCACTTCTACATCAAGTATTGATTTTTCAATTTCTCTTGGCTTCATTCCTAAACTTAAAAATACCCCGACAGCTCAAAGTATATTATAAATATTATGTTTTCCACGAAGACGAGTTTTTATTTTTAACATATCACTCGGAATTTTTAAATCAAATGTGACATAATCTATATTATTTTCTACATTGAGTGGTTTCAAAATCGAATCATAATCAAGTCAATAAGTCATGAGTACATCATAAGCTTCATTGAGAAATAATTCTTTATAATTGGATTCTATATTTATAATGGCTGTTTTTTTGATTCATTTTTTTCGAGTCGAAGTAATAAGTCATTTAAATAATTTTAACTTCGTTCTCATATAATTATCCATCGTTTTATGCACATCAAGATGATCTTGAGTAATATTGGTAAGTACAGCTATATCATAATCAATTCACCAAATTCTATTCATTAAAATAGCATGACTGGAAGTTTCTATAACCGCTATTTCACATCATTCATCATGTGCTTGTTTGAGTAATTTTTGAAGTAAAAATGGATCTGGAGAAGTCATTTTTGTATCATTTCTATATTCGTTGTTTCAAATAAAATAATTTACCGTTGAAAACATAAAAATTTTTTTTCCACTTGCTTTTAATCATCTGGCTATAATATTGGTAGTCGTTGTTTTTCCATTCGTTCCAGTAATTCAGATAACAATCATTCATCTTGATGGAAATTTGTAGATAAAACTCGCTATCATAGCTCTCAGAAGATGATATGAAAGTCTGATTGGATTATCAAGTGATATAATTTTTTTGAGATTTGAAAACATATCTTTTATTTGTTAAAAATAATATTTATTTGATAGTATATTTTTTTTCTTATTTTTCAATAATTTATTTAAGATAATAATCTTTTTGTAAATAACTATCCAAAATCAGATTTCCATCGATTATTATATTTAATTTATATTCTTTTATTCATGGCTCTTTTTCAAATACATAATTATACGGCCTACAAGAAGGATTTGGAAGAGTATAATTTATATTAAATTCGCTTGGAGTTCATATACTCGTATCCATATAAAAAGAAATTTCTTTTTTATCTTTTATATCTTTTATCGCTATTTGAGGATTTTTTTCAAAAATAGCATTTTTTGGTACCAATATTCTCATATATTGTTTATTTATTCATTTTCACTGAGTTATAAGAGTATTTTCGACATCAACTATTGAGCCTAAATTCATATCGGCTAAAAACTTTTTTATATTTCATTCTTCTCTAGAGTTAAAACTATGAGTTACATTGATTTGAAAATGAGTCTGAATACTGCAATCAGCATTTTTTTTGACTTCTTTTGTAAAACTTCTTTGGATATATCTATCAGATTTATTTCATGAAATAGAAGTAAAAACTGGAAAATTAAAATCCATATATTTTGATTCATCAATTTTTTTATTAAATCAAAATTCAGTAAATAAACTATTTTCTTTTTCTGAAAAACTATATAAAATAATATCTTTTTTTTCTATACTTTCAAAAATATTTTTTATATATAAATGATATTTTCAAATTTTTTGAAGTTCTTTTATATACACATCAATAAAATCAAAAAGAATTTGTTTTGGAGTTGCGAGTGTATAAGTTCTGGTTACTTTTGATTCTACCAAAGTTGATATGAGCATAGAAAAATTCTCATTTGTTATTTCTCTTTGTACTTTATCAAAATATACTCCACCAAAATTTTTCAAAAAATCTAAAATAATATTTTGATTCACATATATAATTCCATCTATTTTATATTGAGTTTTCTCTAAAAATGATTTAATTTTATTACTACTTTGAGCAATATCTGGATAAAAATTTGCATCTCTCAATGTAAATCTATCGGTAATAGATGAAAGTCAATCTGGTGATGTTTCTCAAAAAAAGTCTTGCAATCACCATTCGACAGCATACATATCTTTTTTTTCAAATTTTAAGATTTTTCATTTATATATGTCAATAAATCCAGCACTCCCCATAAATCAACCAGTAGGTCTTATTTCATCAGCATTTTGAAAAATAATCATGTATGTTCTTTTTTGTTCATCTCATAACATATTTTTTATAGTTTGAGTATTATTATAAAAAATATTGGTATATTTTTGAATCTGTTCTATAAATTTCATTTTTTCTCAAAAATCAATTTTTTGAGAATTGGTAAGATTTTTTATTTTTCTAAAAAAAGTAACACTTTTATTTATATCATTTTTGGCTTGTAGTAAAATAGGGTCAATGTTTTTGAGTAATTCACTATACATAATTTCACTCAATCATTTTTCTTTGATTAAAGTATCAATACCATCATAAACAAGAATCAATTGAAGCATATAATCAGTAAATTTATTTCATCCAATAAGAATATTTTCTAAATTATTAAGAGTTGGATTATAAAAAAAAGAATTGATATAAAATATTGGTCTCAATAAAAAATCAGACAGTATGAATCATGATTTTATTTCAAAAATATCAGTTTTAAATTTCTCTTTATCTGTTGTAAATGTAATATTTTTTACATTTTGCAAAGTATTTTCAATTTCATATTTTATAAATAATCCATAAAAAAAACAAAGAGTAATAAATAAAAATCAATACGAATAGAATTTTTTCCATTTTATAATATATAATTTTAATAAATTGAGAAAATTTTTACATCTTTTTTTGAACTTTATTTTTGGCTTAATAATATCACTATACGGACCAGATTCCAAATAAGTATATTCTATATTAATCATATTCAGAGTATGTTTATCTTTATCTGGACAATAATCATTGATATGTATATCACTTCTCTTTTTTGTCGGAACTAAATCTCCTATTGGTCTTTGAAGAGCTATTATTTTAATTTTTGGATGAAGTGAAAGCTCTATATTTTTTCATTTATTTTTAATGATATCGAGAGTATTTTGTTTAAATAATTTTTTAAAGGGTTGTAAAATTGATACTATATGAATTTGTCCCATATCTAAATCTTTCAGATCTTTTGATGATATTTTTAAAAGATCACTTACTTTTTGAAATTCTTTTTCTTCAAATTCTTCATTTTCATGCTCATATTCGTATTCTTCATTTTCATGCTCATATCAATCATGATCATTATAATGTTCTTGAGTAGGTCAATGAACTTGACTCTCTTCCTCATGTCAATGAGGTTCATGTTTTTCATTTCCGTGTTCGTTGTGAGACATGAGAGTAATTTATAAAGTATATTTATTTAAAATATAGCAATTTGTCATAAAAAAACAAATAAAAATTTTTTTGAGTTTTTGTTTTTATTTGACTTGATTATTTTCATATTTTTAATATATTCAACTCACTCATTTTTTATGAAGATATTTATATCTTTTGTAAAAAAGTTCTTTAACATTCACGACAACTTTTAACAATTGGAGATTTTATCATGTCTATCAAAGCAAAAATTTGGTTTTTGGCCATTATAAGTGTCTCTATGATACTATTGCAATTTGGACTTTCATATATGATGTCAAAAAAAATAGAGCACAAAATGAGCTCGTGACAACGATTATTAATCAAGTACAAGCCCCTATGAGAAATTCGTTTGCGTATTACCTAGGTGATAAAGAAGCTTTAAAAAGACTTCAAGATGGAAAAAATCATCTGAATGCTTTATCACTTGAATTAACAAAAACTGATTTTTTTTCTCAAGAAATGGTAACAAGTATTGCAAATATTCTCAATCAAATGAATGATTTAACTTATGGAGAAAAAGGTGTTATAGCTGCTATGGAAAAACATGGTCGTTATACAACCGGACAATATTCAAAAATGCTTGAATATATGCATAAAGTTGAATCAGTAATTAAATTAAGAGCTGAATCGGCTGAAGGAGAAGAAAAGAAAAAATTTTCTGAAATCCAAATACTTTACTCAAATACCCGTAAATTAGAAAAAGATACCATCATTTATTTGAATGCTTGGTTTAATAAAGATAATGCTACTTATATAGATGGTTTTGATAAAACAATAGTAAAATTAAAAACAGAATTTTCAAATAATATTGCTTTTGGAGAAAAAGAAAAAACATTTGCATTAGAAAACTTAGATGCCTACATAGAGGAATTTAAAAAAATAGTTGAATTACAAAAAATAGCTCAAAATGATATAAAATCTATGGAAAAACTATCAACAGAACTGGATAGAATTATTATAGCTCTTGAAGAAGAAATGCAAATTTCAGCTAAAAAGCAAGCAATATTTATTCTTGTCCTGATGTTGATTGGAGTAACTATGGTTTTTATTATTTCATTTACACTGATTAAAGGAATTTCTCATCGTATCAATGGACTCAATTCATTTATGAAGGATTTGTCAGAAGGTGGAGGAAATCTCACTCATCGTCTTGATGAAACTGGAAAAGATGAGTTTGTTCAAACTGGAAAACTTTTTAATCTGTTTATGATTCATTTGCAAGAAATGATGAAAACAATTAAAAATACCGGTGAAGAACTTGGAAATGTAGCTATGAAAATTTCTCAAGATTCGCAAGAGATTTCTCATGCTACGATCAAACAGTCTGATGATACTTCTGGTGTTTCAGCTGCGATGGAAGAAACGACTGCTTCCATTATAAGTATGAGTGATAATATCGAAACAGTGAGAAAACAAGCAAATGACACATTAAGTACGGTGGAATCTGGAACTAAGGCACAGCAAACTGCCTCTGATTCGATTCATCTATTTATTAGTCAAGCAAAACAGATTGAAACGATGGCTGAAACCATTAAAGCAATTGCATTCCAGACAAATATTCTTGCTCTCAATGCTGCTGTTGAAGCAGCAAGAGCTGGTGATCATGGAAGAGGTTTTGCTGTGGTTGCTGCTGAAGTGCGAACTTTAGCACAACGATCGAACGAGAGTGCCGTAGAAATAGGAAAAGTGATTCAAGGAATTGAAGACAGTATTCAGATGGTAGATACATCATCTGGAGAAGTTACCAAAATCTTGAATCGTGTCTTTACTAATATTCGTGAAACCACTCGTAGTGTCAATGATATTACGAATGCGATTACCGAACAAAAGCAAGCGAGTCAATCTATTTCTGCAAACATCGAAGCTATTGCTGGATCTACTGATAAAACTGCTCAAATTGTAAACCAAACCAATGAGGATAGCGGAAGTCTTAAAAACCTTTCCCAAAAACTCATGAGAATGGTTTCTCAATTCAAAACCTAAAAAGTTTGAATGTTAAAAGTTGAGTGAATGTTACGAAAATCCCCCATTTTTATGGGGGATTTTTTTATAATATCTGAGAAATAATTGTATCAACATTTTTTACTATTTCTTCACTAAATATTTTAATAGCTCATGAAGGATTTATTTTATCAGCATTAGATATACGATTCAATCTCGGATATTGATGAAAACTCTCTAAAAATAATCTATTTAATCTTTTTCCAGGAAGAGTAAATCACTCTGGGAATCATATAAATTTTTTTATAGTTTTAAATTCATAGGTATTTAAAATAGGATTAAACACTACATAAAAAGTTTCTTCTTTCTCCCCTATTTTTACTTTTTTTCTTAAATGATCTAATCATTCGATATTATCTAATTCTTCACTTTTGTATTTTACAATACGATTATTTGCTATAATATCTTCTAATACACTTCATAATTCTTCATATTTTATTCCTCTAAATCATCTCTCAAACATTTTTTTAAATTCTAAATTTTTAGGATCATATTTTTCTTCTAAAAATAATTTTACTGCTTCTTTTAAATATGAAAAGTAATCATTTCCTATAGCTAAATAAAACTTTCAATCCATCATACCAAGAAATGGTGATTCTTCGGCAGATTCTATTTCAATATTTTTTCTTATATCATCTCATAAAATTCTTCCAGCAACGGTAGTTCTTTGATTGTGACTCGTTGCTCAGGCATCTCTCAATGATGTTATCATATGAAGATGTTTTTCTCATTTTTTATGTGAAAAACTATCCGGTGTAAAAAAATCAATCATTCATCAAGAACACATAATAATTTTTTTATCTCAAAAATTTCTATTTGGTCAGCTTAAAACTTCTATCTTTCATTTTGATAATCATTGTAAATCAAGAATAGATATATCTTTATATGTATTTAATCCATTTAAATTATGAAGTTGATTTTGAAAAGCAACTAAACTATTGTCTAATAATTTTAATTCAATAGTATCAGAGGTTTCATTTACTAATTCATATACTCCATACAATCTATCATAATTCATTTCTAACAATTTTTCTCTTTGTTCTTCAAATCATAAGTCATTATGTTCTGATATTGTTATATTCATATTTTTATATTAAATAATATTTACTCTCATATTACTCTATTATTCGAAATAAAACAAATTTTCTATATTATTTCTACCATAATTTTATCCATGAGACTCATTCAAAGATCAGAAACTATTAACTTACCATTATGTAATTGCATATATCAATTTGATAAAAAATCATTGATTTTTTTCTGATCAAGTTTTTGATAAATATTTTTTTGTAGTCCTGAAGTTCTGAGTCAAAATAAAACCATTTCTAAAAATATATCGTTATCCTTTAATACTTCTTGATATTCAAATTTTCAACTATAATATCATACAAAATCATCTTTATAAGCATATCTCATATTATTGATAAAACTGTGACTCCCAAGTCAAAATCAAACTATTTCTGAATGATTCCAGTATGATTGATTGTGTTTGCATTCGTATCACGATTTTGAAAAATTTGATAGTTCATATCTTTCAAATCAAATAGAGTCTAGGTATCTTTTTATTTCTAAATATTCATCTTGATATTCTTCTTCTTTGAGTCATAAATTTTCCCGATCTTTTGGATAAATTATTTGATCAAAATGATTTCAATCTCTATCTCAAACATAATAATCTTCTAGCATATAAACTGAAATATGAGTAATAAAAGTATAACTCGATACAATAAATTTAATATTTTCCAAAATTTCTCATTTTTTTACATAGGGTAACCCAATAATAAAATCAACAGAAATATTTTGTATTTTTGAGTTTTTTAATAACTCTAATCATCTCAAAATAATATCTTTTTTTTCTCTTCCAATATTTTCTAAACTTATATCATTAAGTGTTTGTAATCATATACTGAGCCTATTTATTCAAAGGTTTTCCCATGAAATAATATTTTCATTCGTAATATTTTTTGGTGTAGTTTCGAGAGTTATTTCTATTTCTTTTTCAAATCAAAACTTATTTTGGAGAGTATCTGTGAGAGTTTTTAATTCACTTTCATTTAATATACTTGGAGTTCATCATCAAAAATAAATACTATTTAAAAGACCTGATGAATTTCAATCAGGTCTTTTAAAATTTTGAATATCTTTTATAAGATGCACAAGATATGTTTTTACTAAAAGTTTGTTTACACTTCCTAGTGAAGCAAATCTACAATACTTACACTTACTTTCACAAAAAGGAATATGAATATAGCTAAACATTTCAATAATTAATTAACATAATTTAAAATATTTAATTTTACACAAAGTAACATAAATCTATTTTTGTTCGTTAATTTTTTATTTTCAAGTAAAGTATTTATTTTCGTTACGATCAGTGTTAATTTTGCTTTATATTGGTCAGGAAATTTTGATTTTATACGAGAAAATATTGGAACTAATTGAGTATTATATTTTGTTTGAGACATTTTATTATATTTGAATTGAGCTAATTCTTGTTTCAATGCAGATATTTCTTTATTTCAAATCAAACTATTTAAATCACTCGTCATAGTAGATATTTTTTTATTTATAATATCACTATTTAAATAACTATATTTTTCTACATCTTTTTTAAATGCAGATATTTGAGTATTGATATAATTCAAATCTGTTGATTTTGAAATTTTATCTTGCAATAAACTATATCTCAGATTTACGGTATCTGCTGCTAAAATAGTATTTTTAGATTCTAAAGCTACCATATTTAATTTTTCCTTTAATTTTAACAGAAGATCTTCTCTATAACCATTATAATTCGCATTATAAAATTTAACCATCTCATTTTCAAGTCTAATTTTTATATTACTGAGAGAATTATTATTACTTCCTGTTCAAATAAGATCAACGATTTGATTATTGATAACCGTAAGTTTTTCATTTATAAAATTAATTTCTTCTAAAGCTCATGTATTCGTAAGAACTTCTGATGCTTTTAATTTGCCATCTAAATCATAATATCTGTTTTTTGCACTCACAAATCTAGAATCTATTGAACTTATATCAGTATCAGAATAAATAATTCCATACATATCATTCATTTTTAAAACAAGAGAGTTTGAAAAATTTTCAAGTAAAATATCCATAAATCTATCGATATCTATTTTGTGATTTACTAACATTTTATTTGCTTCCATATTCATATCTCTAATTTTTTCGAGTTCTTTTTTTAAAGCATCTATATAAAATTTTTGTTTTTCTTCAGAAAATAAAGTAAGTTCTCCAGCAAAAGCTAAATAAGTATCTTTAAAACTAGAATAGTTTTTTTGAAAATTACTTTCTAAAGTGTAGAGTTCATTATATTTTGAAGAAAAATTATTTAAAGTATTGATAATACCGGTATTTGAATTATAAACATTTCTTACATTATTTTTATAATCATTTAATCCTGAAGTATATTTCGTATTTAATGTATTTATTTTCCCAGAAAAAGAATCAGCTAAATTTATATAATTACTATGAATTCCTGTTATACTATTATCTAAAGTCGTTTTTTCATTATCAGTGACAGTAGAATATAAATTTTGTATATTATTTTTTAATGCACTTAAAGAATTTAATTCACTTGAAGTTTTTTCAGATATCTCCTTATTTAAAGAATTGAGTTCCAAAATCAGATCATTTTTAAAGTTTGATGATATTTTTCATAAAGAAACCAGATAATCAACTGTTTTGAGATCATATCATAAACTAGCAAAAATCTCATCAAAACTTTTTGATAGAGTGGATACTTTTGTTTCTAAATCTTGAGTTGAAACGGTTTTTAAAGTATTCAATTGTGTTTCTAAAATAGATACTTCAGACAATAGATCAGATTTATTATCTGCATACACCATATTAAGAGTACTCGTTGCGACAAGTATTATTGCAAAAAATTTATTTTTCAAAATCATAAAAATTATATTAAAAATTAAAATTATTTACAAGAAGTTTCTAATCCTTCTCAAGTAATTATTTTACTACTCATACATAATAATCTTTTTCTTAAAATATCAAATAAATCTACACCATTTTGTGGAGAATCAAGAATTAACGATACTTCTTTATCATAAATAGTTCTCATTCATTTATTAAAAGTAGTCAGTTCCAGATCTTTATTATAAAAATCTTTGTATTTTATACTATATCATTCTTTCACATTTTCTTCGAGTCTTTTTTCTAACAATGATAACATAGTTGGCATATAATAAGCAAAAGTCTCTAAATATTTTTTCTGCCCTTCACTTGATCCAAGATATCTCATCAAGTCCAATGCTAAAGGAGTATTTTTTGTATTTTTATTGACCACCAAATAATTATAATTTACGAGTAATTTTCATTTATCTTTGCTATAGGTTGGAAAAACATCAGCCCTTAAAAAACTTTTATTAAATCCATTTTTATCTATATCTTCTAATATTCTTGGATATCAAAGAATCATTTGAATATCTCCAGCACTAAATAAATTCAAATTTGTTTTATGAGCTGGCATGAGTTCTTTATAAAATTTATCATATTTATTATCCATAGTTTCATCTCCAAATCTAAAATAATTTGATAATGAACTTTTTAATTTATCTGGAGTTATATTAGATAAAGTGTCTATTTCATCAAGTAAAAACATCTGAGTAATAATATCTTCTACCATACTCACTGTTGATCCATTTCATATTCAAATTCATGTTGATCCATTTTGATTACTGAGTTCTCTAATAACATCATTTATATATGACCATGTAGAAAGATTTTTTCATTTCACTTCTCTAAAATTATAAAATAATCCTAAAGTTTCATATCAAAGTGGAACTCAAGCCAAAAATTCTACTTCTTTATTTTCTACTTTCATTTTTCTAATCAAATCATGAGAAAACACTACTTCATGATTTTTTCTAAACTCATCTGGATTGATAACATTGGCATCAAGTCATAAAATTTGTCCATCAAAAAAAGGAGAATCATTATTGTTAAGAGAAAAAATATCAGGAGTTTTTCCATTCAAAAAAGATCACATCAGACTATTATAGTATTCTTCATAATTATGAAATGATATTATTTGAAAAGTACTATTTTTATATACTGGAACTTTCTTTTTAAAATCATTGAGTACGATATCAAACTTAGTTTTATCATCTCAAATCAGCCAAATAGAAAAAGTATCTTTTTGCGATCATCAAGTTTTTTTAGCTGATTTTGAATTGAGTATAAGAGCTAAAATAATAAAAAATATAAGTACTATTATTCAAAGAGCTAAAAATACGATTTTATTTTTACTCATAGATTCAATATTCATAAGAAAGGGAATTATATATTAATATTATATTTGCGAAGTAAGATGAAGATGTATATGCATCACTTCTTGTCATCATTTTTCTCATACATTAAAATGAAGCTGGTATCATTCACTTATACCCAAGTCTTTTGCTATTTTTTTTGCTACAAAAAACATTTCTGCAATCAAATCCCTATCATTTTCGTCTAAATCATTGATAGTAGGAATTTCTTTTTTCGGAATAATAAGGAGGTGTGTTTTTGCTTTTGGATGAATATCTTTTATAACAATAATATTTTCTTGTTCATAAATGATTTCACTTGGGATTTTTTTTTCAATTATTTTCGTAAATATTGACATATTTTTATTATATAAAAAAGTAAAATTTAATAATATACATTTTCAGTTGATTTTGTTGGGTCGAGAAAAGTTCCTACATTTTGATCTTTAAAATAATATATACAACTCAATCAAAGAATAGTAAGAAAAAGAAAAATTACAAAAAATACTTGACTATATTGTTCTATATTTTTATTTAATGTTTTAAATTTATAAGCATTTATTTTGATAGTAATAAAAAATCCCCAAAGAAATGCAAGAAAAAAAATATAAATTCACAAAACAATTAAAAACATAAATTTTACTTTTTTAAAAAAATATTATAATACAAGAGATTATTTGTAAGAAAAGTATATTTTTTTTATTTTTTTTTGCAAATTTTAAAGTTTTAGTATAAAATGATACTATATTTATTAAATAACCTTATATATTATGGCTGAAATAAAACACAACAATAAAATTTTTTATATTAGTGATGAGACTCAAGCTCAATATCCCGAACTGATTAAATTGATATTAGCTACTGAAAGTATGGATGATGAAGAAAGACAATATTGGTTTGATATCACTCCATCTATGAATGATTCACAAGTAGATAGACTTTTCAATATATTAGAAACTGAAAGAAGAAAACTTGAAGAACTTGAGTTAAAGTATCAAGATGAAATAAAATGACTCAATGAAAAGCATCTTATAGAATGGCAAGAATTTCAATCAAAAGATTCTAAAAAGAAAATAGCTGCTGCTGAAGCTGAAGACTGAGAAGAAGATGTTGATGAAGTATTAAAAATGTTAAATAGTTTATAAAAAACTTACCTATTAAAAAAATCAAAACATATATGTTTTTATATATTTAATAAAAAAATTTGACAATTTTTTTATTAAATATATAAAAATACCTTACTTAATAAACTTACGATAATGAAGAATAAATTTTTACATTTCTTTTGAAATATAAAATCTAAATGAGGTGGAAAATGAACTACCATGAAAATACCTACTTTAACTGATAAAGTAGAGATTTGAGATTATATTGAATCTGATTTTTTTAAAAGTAATGATTTAAGAAAATTACAATATATAATATTAAAAAAGCAAGAAGATATTGAAAAATTAGAGGAATCTCTCGTTAAAAGTAACCGTATAAATCAGATTATTCTTGCTGTGAGTGTATCTACATGAATGATTATTTCTTGAATATGAAGCTCATTGTATAGTCAAATTTCACCTGATGGGACTTTTCAATCTCTTATATCTTCTTTTGCAAAAAATTTTTCTGATACAAAAATGTGATATGATTTATTACAAGAACAAGCAGAAAAACTGAAATTACAATCAGAAGAATTAAAAAAAGAAAAACAAAGAAATGGGTATTTAGACAAAATAACCAAGCTTCAAGAAGAGCTTCGTTGAGAATATGAAATAATAATACAATGGTATAAACAAAAAGAACTTACTTGTACTAATGAAACAAATCAAAAAATAATCAGTCCTAATATGAATCATACTCTATCTCAAAATGATACCAATACACTTTTTACTACTACTTCAAATATATGAAATCAATTAGAAAAAGAAATGTGAGATAAAGATTTAAAATTTAAAATAATAAAAACAAATGATTGACATATAAATATTTGGATTGAATACAAAGAGAAAAGATCTATTTGATTTTATGCAGAGTTACCAAGATTTCAAAATATTATTACGAAATCATGAATGAAATGATGGATACAAGACCGTGTCCAACAATTAAATACTATGGAAAGTATAGAAAAGATTGCAACTTGAAAATGAATCTCATTCTCTTTTTGAAATAATTGAGTCTCTATGAAAATAAATCAGCTTTATAATGGAAATAATGAAGTTATTATTTCTGATAGTTTTTCGAAAAAAACAAGTAAATTTATAGTGGATCCAAAAAAATATTCTCAAGAAGATATCATAAAACAACTTGATATTATTTTAACAAGTTTTTTAAATTAATTTTGATTTAATTTTAAAATAATTATAATATACATAACTTACTTCTCAGCTTGGAAAACTGATTTACAGAAATATGTTAATAAAGAGCTAAAGCTTGCTTTAGAACTTGGGTGGAACCGTCCTAGTAAAAACAAGGACCCCAAGGCAATAATTCTCGAGAATTTGTGCCTTTGGGTCTTTTTCTATTGAAAATTTATTTTTTAATGTATTGTCTTATGAATAAAAAAGTAGAAATGAAAGATATTGTAGATCTTTCAAAAGCAAGATGATTTGTATATCCTGGATCTGAAATCTATGGATGACTCGCTAACTCTTGGGATTATGGTCCTTACGGAAGTTTATTAAAAGAAAATATCAAAAATCTTTGGATAAAAGAATTTGTTCAAAAAAGAGATGATATGATGTTACTTGATGCTTGAATTTTAATGAATTCGCAAGTTTGGGTTGCTTCAGGACATGTTTGAGGTTTTAGTGATCCTCTTATCGAATGTAAAGATTGTCATACCAGGCATAGAGCTGATAAACTTATAGAAAATAAAATTGATATTGATGTAAACTGTGTCTTACCAAATAATTGGGCTGGAGATAAAACTCCAAGTGAAGATTTAAATACATATACTGCTGCATGAAATATTGAATGTCCAAATTGTAAATCTAAAAATTTTGCTTGAGTAGTAAGATTTAATTTGATGCTAAAAACTCAATTATGAGTAAACGAAGATAATTCAAGTTTATCGTATCTCAGACCAGAAACAGCTCAAGGTATATTTGTTGATTTTCCAAATATTTTAAGAACTTCAAGAAAAAAACTTCCTTTTGGAGTCGCTCAATGTTGAAAAGCATTTAGAAATGAAATTACTCCAGGAAATTTTATATTCAGAACCAGAGAATTTGAACAAATTGAAATCGAATATTTCTGTGAACCAGGAACTGATGAAGCTCATTTTTCTGCTTGGCATGATGAAGAAGTTAGATTTTTTACAGAAGTGTTAGGCTTTGATAAAGAAAAAGTAAGATTTGTGGAAATCCCGAAAGATGGACTTCCTCATTATTCAAAAAGAGCTGGAGATTTTGAATTTTTATTCCCATTTGGTTGGTGAGAAATATCAACTTTGGCAAATAGAACAAACTATGATCTCACTGCTCATATGACTCTTTCAAAACAAGATACGAGTTATTTTGATCCATTTACCAATAGAAAATATATTCCGTTTGTAATTGAACCATCAATTTGATTATCAAGACTTGTACTCGCTGCATTATCAAATGCTTATACTCTTGAAGGAACGGGAGAAGAAATAAGAACTGTTTTAAAATTTGATCCAAAAGTAGCTCCAATTAAAGTTTGAGTATTACCAGTGGTAAAAAAGATTTGAGAAGATGCTAAAAAAGTATTTAAACAACTCACAGAAGACTTTGTTTGTGAATATGATGAAGTTGGTACGATTGGAAAAAGATATGCCAGATTTGATGAAATTGGAGCTCCATTTTGTGTAACTATCGATAGTGATAATTTTTCAAATGGAAAAATTACCGTAAGATATAGAGATAGTATGGAACAAGAACTTGTTGATCTTGAAAATTTAAATGAGTTTTTAAGAACAAAGATGAAACAATAATATCACTCGCAAAAAAAGAGTTTCTCTAAAGAAACTCTTTTTTTAATTGATTTCTAAATCAATATACTTTACTTTTGGAAATTCGTGTTTGATTTCTTTTTCGATTTGATTTATTTTTTGCCCCATCACTCTCGGAATAAGATTTGCATAATATGCACAGAACTTCACGAATTCTATATAATCTGTTTGAATGTTTTCATATTCTTTTTCAAACATAGAATTTCTATTGAGTTCTTTGGTTAAAGCTGATCCATTGAATTCTATTTCACATTTTATCACAAAATTATTATTATCTAACATTTGTGATTTAAAATTCAATACTTTATCAATCAATTCATGACTTTCTAAAAATTCAATTATTTCATCCTTTAAATCGATTTCAATTGATTTTCAAATCAAATAGTTTTTATTTTCTAATATCAAAAATACAGCTACCAATCCAAGCATTATTCAAATAATAATTGATCATATACTATCAAAATAGAGAATTCCTGTACTGTATGATAAATAAATAGCCAACATAGCAATAGAGACTCACACAACAGCTATAGAATCTTCAAGTATAACGGCTAAACTCGCATTATCAGCATTTTTAATAGACTCCATTAAACCATCTTGTTTTTTATAGACACTTTTTATTGCAATTGCTAAAGTCGTACCTTCTACCACAAATCAAATCGCTAAAATCAAAATAGAATAAAAAATATTTTCAACTGCTTTGGGATGAATCAGTCATTCAATTCCATGATATACCGTAATACCAGCTCAAATAAAAAATATTCCACAAGCAGAAATAGTTGCCCGAAAATATCGTTCTTTTCTATATCCATACGAATATTTATGATCTTCTTTTTTTGATGATTTTTTAATTCCTATCATCAAAAGAATTTGATTCATCGTATCAGCAAAACTATGAATTGCTTCAGAAAATAAACTTCATGATCATGATATAAAAAATCAAATGAATTTAAGTATAGTAATAATAGTATTTCATACTATCGCTGACAAAACAGCTCAATATCACGAATTGGACGGAGGATTTCACTCAACAGACATATATATATGTTAAAAAATAAAAAAGAAGTTTTTTGACTTCCTATTATGAGTAGTATAGTTATTTTTTTTTATTTTCAAGAGCAATAAACAAGTTTCCCGTTTATTTCTTCAAAAAGATATACATTTCATTTAAAATATCATACCATATGTTTCCATGATTTTAAGGAGCTCGTATCATATAGAAATTCTTTTCCTTCAAATAATCCTTTTGCCCAGATTCATTCAAATGGACCATATTTCGCAATATCTTTTTCACAAAAAACAAAAAACATATCATGTATTTTTTCAACTTGTATCATATTATTTTCAATAGGAAGTAAAATATGTATATAACATTTCTGAATAATTTTTGAGTTGCAAATCTAACATATCAAATCTTGTTTTTATGAGTGAGAGTTTCTCAAAAGCAATCATATCGAGTAATATGGCTTGAGATTGAAACTCAGTTAATCAATTTGGGTCTTGTATAATCTTTTGTAAATCATTTTTATTTGAAATCATTTCTTCCAAAAGAAAAAAAGTTTTTATTAAAAATCATCCTACATGATAATTCGCATCAGAAATAATTCAAGCAAACTCTTTCCTTTTTGAATAAGTTATGAGATTATTTGAATCTCACTCTCTTTTTATATTCTCAATATTTTGAGCATTTTCTAGAATAGCTTTTTCATCATATTCAAAATTAAATATATTTTTTCAAAAAATATATTGTTCTCAAATACCTATTTCAAGTGAATTATAAAAAAAATACTTTCCTATATTTCCGTTTAAAACAGGTAAAATAATTAAAAAATCTTCGGATTTTATTTCTCAAAAATATCAATGTATACATCAAACAGAAATTCAATTGATACACAAAGAAAAATCATGAATTATTTTTTTCATATTTGATTCATCAATATATATATTTTTTCAAATAGAGTGCAGTATAAAAAGTTTCATAAGAAAAAAATTATAATTTAAATCGATTCCGTCCTTCAGTAAAATATTGAATAATGGCAGAATTTTCAATCGTATTTATATTTATTTTTGACATATCTACTTGATAATCTCTATCAAATTGAGTATTCACTAAATCATTTTTATAAAAATTATCTGTATATAATTTTCACTTTATGACTCCATGAAATCCCCAATCTCCAAAACTGGGAATATAGGTTTTATATGGAATTATTTGGTAATTTTTGTCGTTAAATACGGATAAAAGAGTTTTATTTATACACCAAAAACTTTCTTTTGCAAAAAAAGCATTTCCAGATTGTGTTACAAATATAGAATTTTCTTTTAAAATATTTTTAATCATAAAATAAAATTCTTTACTATAGAGTTTTGCAATTCCTACATCTCTCGGATCAGTAAAATCAGCAATTATTATATCATATCAAGCAAATTCTTTTTCTCTTTTTTTATCTGATAAAAATCGAAATGCATCCATATTTATTATTTTCACATTTGGATTGAGTAAACTTTTTTTATTAAGATCAAGCAATATATTATTTGTTTGAGCTGTATGAGTCATCACTTCATCTAAATCAACCAAAGTTATAGCAAAGTCTTTTTTTCAAAAAGTTTCGATTACATTTCTCGCCAGCATCCCATCTCCACCTCATAAAATCAGAATATTATTTTTTGAATCATCATTTTTAATCATACTTTCTGGCAAACTCCATAAACTGCTATGATATCTTTTTTCATCAAGACTCATAAATTGAAGGTGTCAGTCAAGTAAAAGCCTGATATCATCTCATCTTTTAGTCATGACAATATTTTGATATTTTGATTGAGTTTTAAAAATCACTGGCTCTTTATAAAAAAAATGATCCCAAAAATTTTCAAAATTATTTTTTATAAATAAAGCTCAAAGCATATAAATAATTGAAATGATAAGAAGAGAAAGAGTATATTTTAAAAGTATTTTATTTTCTTCGTAATACTTTCTGGTATCTTTTTCATACAAAAATAAAAATGCAATTAAAATATTAAAAAATCATAAAATAAGTGCTGTAGAAGTCAGTCATAAAAATGGAAGTAAAATAAATGGAAAAAGAAAAGTCGCAAATATGGCTCCTATATAATCATAAGTAAACACATCTGAAATAATATTTTTAAAAGATATTTGCTCGTTTTCATCATTTTTTTTGGAAGCAACGAGATTTCCTAAAATAGGTATTTCAAATCATACGAAAGCTCAAATACTAAGAACTATAAAAAAATAAAATACATAAAATAAAAGTAAATAATTGAAAAAATAAACATACAAAAACTTAATAATAACGACAGAAAAACCTCACAGTATTCAAAGAGTTATCTCTGAATAAAAAAATATTTTTCTTGGATTTTTAATAAATCTTGATAAAAATGACCCCATTCAAATTCATGATAAAAAGAGTCAAATAGTAAGACTAAATTGTAAAACAGAGTTTCATATCAGATAACTACTCAAAGTACTGAGTAAAAATTCGTATACTAAAGCACAAGTAGAGAGAATAAGGACAAATAAGTAGAACATAGATGGAAGGTTATTTTATACTGAGCTATGTAAAATTTAATCAGGTTGTGTAGAAAGTAAAAATGAATAAAATCACTCGAAATAAAAAGAGTTATTTTATTTACTAATACTAACTGCTATGCACAAACTGACAAAAATTACTCCACTTATTAGAACAGAAATTTTTAATAACTATACAGAAAAAATGAAAATTTCAAAATGAAAAGATAAAGAAGAATATTACAAAGACTGAGTCTTATTTTACTAAAATAGCATTAAAATTTTCATAAAAAGAGCCAAAAAGACTTGACAAAGCCAAGGAGGATATAATGAGAGTGTATTATATATTAACTCTTATT